>CBILQL010000053.1:0-13149 GCA_966238865.1 uncultured bacterium | reverse complement strand
GGCTCATCATGGCGTTCTCGAGCAGGGTGCGGAAGACCAGCGACGACTTGTACATCTCCTCGAGGCGGCGGCGCTTGCCCTTGGCGATGAGCTTGGCCAGGCCGGTGCCCACGCCGTAGAAGCCGGGGACGTTCTGCTTCATCTGGCTCCAGGCGCCCACGAAGGGGATGGCCCGCAGGTCCTCGAAGCGCAGGGAGCTTCCGCCCTTGCGCCGGGTGGGGCGGCTGGCGTTGTTGAGCATGCCGTAATAGCCGAGCGGGGTCATCTCCTCCAGGTAGGGCAGGAAGAGCGGATCCGCGCGGAACCGGCGGTAGGCGGCGTGGCATTCCGCGGACAGGCGGGACAGCAGGCGCACGTCCTCGGGGGCGAGATCCGGGGACTCGGGCGGGAAGAGCTTGTCCTCGAGGCCGGAGGTGAAGAGCTGCTCGACGTTGTAGCGCGCCGCCTCGGGGGTGCCGAAGCCGGAGCTGATGGTCTGGCCCTGGACGGTGAGCTGGATCTCGGTGTGCTCGATGTCGGCGCCGAGGGAGCGGTAGAACTTGTGGGTGTTGCCGCCGCCGCGCGCGGGCGGGCCGCCGCGGCCGTCGAAGAACACGACCTTCACGCCGGCCTCGCGCGCCGCGCGCGTCAGGTCGCGCTTGGCCTTGTGGATGGCCCAGTTTGCGGTCACGTAGCCGCCGTCCTTGGTGCCGTCGGAGAAGCCCAGCATGATGTGCTGCTGGCCGCCCCGCCGCTTCAGGTGCGCGGCGTAGGCGGGATGGGCGTAGAGCCTGCGCATGACGCCCTCGGCATGCTCCAGATCCTCGATGGTCTCGAAGAGGGGCACCACGTCGAGGTCCACGGCGCCGGCGGGCCATCCCGCCAGGCGGGCCAGCGCCAGCACCTCCAGGACGTTGGCGGCGCTCTGGGTGTTGCTGATGACGTAGCGGTGCAGGCTGCGGGGCCCGTTGGCCTTCTGGATGGCCCGGGCGGCCTCGAGGGTGGCCAGGGTGTCGGCGGCGATGGATTCCGCGCCCCGCGGGAGCGGGCCCGCCTTGGCGGCGGGCAGGCCGATCACGTGCTCGAGCAGGGCCTCCCGCTGGGGCATGGCCAGGTCGGCATAGGCGGGCGCGGCCGGGAAGTGCGCGCGCGCGGGATGGTGCGGCAGGATCTCGCCGAGGACCTGGCCGTGCACGCGGCTGTCCTGGCGCAGGTCCAGGGACGCGAAGTGGAAGCCGAAGGTCCGCACCTTGTGGATGAAGGCGTCGAGGCGCTCCAGGAACAGCCCGGCGTGCTTGCCGATGAGGTCGGCGCGCAGCGCGCGCAGGTCGGCGAGCAGCTCCTCGGGTCCGGCGTAGGCCGGGGCGGCGTCGGCGCGGCCCTCCGAGGCCGTGGCCTGCACCCGGTCGCGCACGGCCTGCAGCGGCTGGATGATCCCGTCGAAGGTGAGCCGGCCGAGCAGCGCGTCCAGGTCGTCCAGGTAGAGCGCGAGCAGGCCGGCCTTCAGCTCGCCGGCCACCCGCAAGGTGGTCTCCGACGTCACATAGGGGTTACCGTCGCGATCGCCGCCGGGCCAGAAGCCCAGCTCCACCTTGGGCGGGAGCCGGGAGGGATCGCCGGCTTCGCCGGGCAGGGCGGCGGCCAGGCGGTGCTGGATGCCCGGCAGGGTGGCGTAGAAGATGTGCACCAGGTACCAGATGAGGCTGCGGGCCTCCTCCAGGGGCGTGGGGCGCTGCCGGTTCTGGAAGCGCGTCTTGCCCATCTGGAGCAGCAGCTCGTGGATGGCCGGGAGGTCGTCGTCGGCCACGGCGCGGGACAGGTCGGTGATGATGCCGAGGATGGAGTCCGGGTAGAACTGTGTGGGATGGGCCGTGAGGACGATGCGGACGCGGTAGTCCGGCAGGATCGAGGCCAGGAGCTCCTGCTTCCCCTCCTCCTGCACCCGCGCCAGCAGGTTGTCGAGGCTGCCGGGGCCGCCCAGGTCGTTGACGCGCGCGAAGGCGGCGTCCTCGAGCGCGTCGAAGAGCACCACCTGGCGCTCCACCAGCTGCAGGAACTTGAAGAGGACGGCGATGCGATCCTCCCCCGACGTCCTGGATCCCTTCGTCCGGCCCCTTCCGTAGGCGGCTTTGGCCCGCTCGCGGAAGAACTGCTCGACGATCTCGGTGGGCGAGCGCGCGGCCTGCAGCCGCTCGCGGCAGGCGTTGGCGAACAGGGGGAGCTCCACGCCCGTGTTCTCCAGGTCCTCGAAGGGGAGGCCCAGGAACAGCCCGTTGTAGAGCTGGTACTTGAGCGCCACCAGGTCCTGGAAGGCCGCGAGCTGCGGATCGGCGCGCTTCCGGCTGTCCGCGGGGCGGGGGGCGGGAGGCGTCTTCATGGGGCGGGCGGGGCCGAGGGGGTGTAGGGCTTGGGCTTCACGCCGAGCAGCGTGCCCTCCCGGCGCATCTTGAGGAGCCGCTCCTTGTAGATCTTCTCCGCCTCCTTGTTCCCGACCAGGGCCTCCACGCAGCGATGGCAGAGATCCTCGTCGAGGGCGGATTGCACGATTTCGTAGCCGGACCCGAACTGCCAGTTGACCAGCAGGGCCGGCGCGGCCTCCGGGGCGGCGGCAGGGGCAGGGGCCGCGGCCGGGGCGGCGTTTGCTGCGGAAGCGGCGACGGAGGAACCCGCGACGGTACGGGCCGCGGCGCCGGCGGGGCCCTGGTCCATGAACACCAGGGTCACCTGGTTGCGGAAGTCCCCGGGCTGGATGCCGTACTGGTCGTCCACCAGGTAGGCGCGTCCGCCGGCCTCCACCATGGGGAAGTCCTCGCGCTTGAGCTCGCCCGGGAACATCTCCTGGTAGGCGATGGTGTAGCCCTGACCGGCCAGCGCGACGATGTCGGCGAAGCGGGCCTGCCGGGCCCGTTCCCGCCGCAGATCGCGTTCCGAATCCGGGAAACCCTGCAGGTAGCCGTCCAGGCCGGCCTCGAAGTCGTCGTCCGGCAAGTGCTTGCCCCGCCCCGCGACCACGGTCCAGGCCGCGAGGTCGAGCCAGACCAGGGGGCGGCCCTTGAGGCCAGGGTCGGGACTGAAGAATTCCAGCAGGGCGAAGCCGTCGGGCTTGGAGCGGTCAGTCTCGTAATGCTCCACCACCCCGTATTCCCGTCCCTGCCTGTCCTTGAGCAGGAATTGGGGCCGGGCCGGAAGGCCGGCGATCTGATAATAGGGTTTCAATGCCATCGGGGATAATCGAAGCCGGCGCGGCCGGACATGCCAACCGCGCCGACCGGGAAAGTTATAAATTTTCCCTGGTCGCCGTCCCGATGAGCCCCTCCTCCCCGAATCCCTTTCCCGAAGCCGGCGCCGCCGGGGCATCCGCGGCAACCGCGTCCGCATCCGGCGCCTGGATCCGCCGGCTGAAGCGGGCCTTCCCGGCGACGGCGTTCTTCGGCGGCTTCCTCTGGGACGCGGTGACGCTCGGCAGTCGCATCACCTCCCTCGACCTCTTCCTCCTGCTCGGCTACCTGCTGGGGGCCGCCCTCCTCCTCCTCTGGCTGGCCCGCAAGCGCCCCTCGCCCGCGGCTCCGCTCCCGGCGGGTTCCCCGGCCCCGGAAGCTCCGGGAGGCGCCATCGGCGCCGCCGGGGCTCCCGGCAAGCCCGCCGGCTGGATGCGGACCTTGGCGGAGGAGGGCCCGGAACTGGTCCTGCAATTCTTCTTCGGCGGCCTGTTCAGCGCCCTGGTCATCTTCTATTTCCTGAGCTCCAGCTATCTGCCGGGGCTGTTCCTGGTGCTCGGCCTGGCGGCGCTGCTCACGGCGAACGAGTTCCTGGAAGGCCATTACCGGCGCTTCACCCTGTCCTGGACGCTGTTCGCCACCTGCGCCATCCTCTTCCTCAACTTCGCCCTGCCCCATCTCTTCCGCAGCGTGAACCCGTTCTGGTTCTTCGCCAGCACGGCCCTCGGCTTCGGCGCCGTGGTCCTGCTCAAGCGGGCCTCGCCGGGGGCGGCAGGCTCGCTCAAGCCCGCCGCCGCCGTGGCCGCCGTCCTCACGGGGCTGTACCTCGTCAACGCCATCCCTCCCGTCCCCCTGGTGAAGAAGCAGCTCCGCATCTGCCGCGACCTGGAGAGGAAGGACGGCGTCTATTCGGCCCGCATCGAGAAGCCGCCCCTATGGGCCCCTTGGCGCCGGACGGACCGGCGCGTCCACATCCGGCCCGGGGAGAAATTGTTCTGCTATACCTCGGTATTCCTCCCCTCCGGCATCTCCACGACCCTGTACCATGTCTGGCAGCGCCGGGATCCCAAGACCGGGAAATGGGTCACCTGGTCGCGCATCGGATTCCCGGTGCGGGGAGGCCGGCAGGACGGGTACCGGGGCTTCACCTTCAAGCGCAACCTGGCGGACGGGCGCTGGCAGGTGCGGGTGGAGACCGAAGGCGGGCGCGTCCTCGGCCTCAACCGCTTCACGGTGGAGACTCCCCCGGAGGGATTCGAGCCCGAGTTCCAGGATTTGAAACTTCGCTGACTTTTCCAGCCGGCCGCCGCCTGGGGCCGGCCCTAGGGGTCGACCCTATGGGACGATTGGGGAGGGGCGAAGGGGTGGGAGAGGCGGTTTTTGGCTGGAATTAAGACGCCCGCCACGCACTTTTTGTGCGGGAATTTTTTTCACAAGCGTGATTTTTTGCATTTCGCCTCCCCCCGGTCCTTCGTATTTTAGGGCCGTGAAGACCATTCTCCTGGTCGAGGACGAGGACATGCTGCGGGGGCTCATCAAGGAGCTCCTGGAACTCAAGGGCTTTGCCGTCCTGGAGGCGTGCCAGGGCTTGGAGGCCCTGAGCCTCATCAAGGATCACGGCGGCGCCGTGGACCTTGTGCTCACCGACGTGGTGATGCCGCACATGAGCGGCTCCGAGCTGGTGGATCGCCTGCGCGCGGAGATGCCGGAACTCAAGGTCATCTTCATGAGCGGATATACCGGGGCCAGCAACGCCTCCATCCACAAATCCCTGGAGATGCCCGGCGTGGCCTTCCTCCAGAAGCCGTTCCGTCTCAACTCCCTGATCTCCCAGGTCGAGGAGCTCATCGGCGGGGTCAAGACGGCCGGCTGACGGGCAGATCGCCGCTCAGGCGAAGGTCTTGCGGATGGCCAGGAACTCGTCGATGTGGGCGAGGAGCAGGTCGACGAGCACGGGGTCGAAGTGGGTGCCGCGGCCGTCCTGGAAGTACCGGACGATCTCCACCACCGACCAGGCCTGCTTGTAGGACCGCTCGGATCCCAGTGCGTCGAAGACGTCGGCGACGGTGGTGATGCGGCTGTAGATGTGGATCTGGTCGCCCTTCAGGCCGCCGGGATAGCCGGAGCCGTCGTACTTCTCCTGGTGCTGGACGGCCACCAGGGCGCCCATGCGCAGGACCTCCAGCTTGGAATCCTTGAGCATCTCGTAGCCCACCGAGGTGTGGGTCTTCATGATCTCCCATTCCTCGGGCGTGAGGCTGCCGGGCTTCTGGAGGATGGCCTCGGGAATGGCCCATTTGCCGATGTCGTGCATGGGCGAGATCTGCTTGACGAAGTTGGCTTCCTTCTCGGACATGCCGGTCTTGAGGGCCAGCAGCTTGGCGAAGGCGGCCACGCGCTTGAGATGGCCGCTCAGCTCGCGCACGGATTCGGGGTCGCGGGCCGATTCGGAGGCGGGCGAATCGGGATGCCCGGGGATGGGCGTGGGCGGCACGGCGCCTTGGGAGGGTCCTGCCGGCCGGGCGCTCTTCGCCTCGCCTCCGAGGGCGGCCGGCGGCTCTCCGCCGATGGCGGCGAGTTTGTCGAGGGCCATGAGCATGGAAATGGGGATTTCCGTGGTCTGCAGGTCGCCGGCTTCCTTCCGGCTCCGGTAGAAGCTGTCCAGCCGTTCTCCGAGTCCCGGGCGCGCCTCCGCGGCGCCGGCCTGGCCGCCCTCCCGAGGGCCGTCCCGGCGGGCGACGGGGTCGGCATCGGATGCCGGCGCATCGCCGGACGCGGCGGTCCGGCCGGAAGCGTCCGCCGTATCGGCGTCGGACGCAGGGGCCGGATCACCGGTCGGTCGTTTCCCTCCGGGATTCGGATCGGGATTGGGTTGGGAAGGCGGAGTGCTGGAATTCAAGCTGGAGTCAATCGGGGTTGTAAGAAATGGACAGCTTCAAGTATAGCAAAATTGGGAAAGGCGGGAAAAATCGGGTTCTATATTTGAAGGCTTGAAGCCGTACATCGGAATCCTCGCGGGCCTCCTGGGGCTGGCCCTGCTTCTGTCGGGGTGCCGACCCTCCAGGGATGGATCGGCCGCGCCTTCCCCGGAGGCCGAGTCCCTGGGAGGGTCCCAGGGTGGGTTCGAAGTCGTGTCCGGAGGCGCGTTCGGGAGCGCATCCGGCGAAAAACGCGTCGCCGGCGATTCCGGCCTGCCGGTGGCCTTGCGATACGCCCGGGGATTCGCCATCCGCCGGTACGGAGGCGAGTCGTGGGTGGAGGTGCGAAGGCCCTGGCAGGGCGCTTCCGCCGACTTCCGGTACCGCCTGGTGCCGCGGGACTCCCTGGGCCGGCCCGGGTACCCGGATTCCACCGCGTCGCCGCCGAACGATCCCGGCGCCCCTTTCACGCTTCCCGTCCCCGCCCGGCGCGTGATCACCATGACCACCACCAACCTTCCCCATCTGGAGGCCGTCGGCGCGCTGGACCGCCTCGTGGGCATCAGCGGCGGCATTTACGCCTGCAATCCCCGGGTGCGGGCCCGTCTCGCCGGCGGCGGCCTGCGGGACATCGGGGAGGAGGCGGGGCTGGACGCCGAGGCCGCCCTCGACCTGCGGCCCGACGCCGTCTTCGCCTTCGCGGTGGCGGGATGGACCAATCCCGCGCTGAAGAAGCTGCGGGAGGCGGGCCTGCCGGTGGTGATGGAGGGCGCCTACATGGAGGAGACGCCCCTGGGCCGCGCCGAATGGATCAAGTTCACGGCCGAGTTTTTCGGGCGCGGGGCGGCCGCCGACTCCCTGTTCGCGGTGGTGGACAGCGCCTACCGGGCCCTGTCCGATCTGGCCCGTACCGCCGCCTCCCGGCCCACCGTGGTGGTGAACGGCTCGGAAGGCGGCCTCTGGTGGATGCCCGGCGGGCGCAGCTACGTGGCGCGCTTCCTCGCCGACGCGGGCGCGCGCTACCTCTGGGCCGATGACACCACCCGGGGATCCCTCAACCTGGGCCTCGAGACCGTGATCCGGACGGCCGGCGGGGCGGACTTCTGGATCAACCCGGGCGAAGCCGCCGACCTGGCGGCGCTGCGGAACCGCGATCCGCGCCATGCCATGCTCAAGGCCTTCCGCGAGGGCCGGGTGTGGAACTGCGACGCCGCGCGCTGCGGCGCCGGCAACGATTTCTTCGAGCAGGGGCCGACGCGCCCCGATCGGGTGCTGGCCGAGCTCATCGCCATCTTCCATCCCGAGCTGCTTCCCGGCCACCGCTTCCGCTGGTACCGCCGCCTGGAGGGCGCATGATCGCGGCGTCGGCGCCTGCACCTGCACGTACTGGGGCGGCCTTCGCCGTCCTCGCGGCCCTGGTCGCGGCGCTCGCGGGCGCGGCCCTCTCCCTGGGGTCGGCGCCCATCCCGATCCTGGACGCGGCCGCCAGCCTGCTGGGCCGCCCCCTGGCCGATCCGGTGTGGGAGGGCATCCTGTGGGAAATCCGCCTCCCGCGCTGCCTGGCCGCGCTGCTGGCGGGCTCGTCCCTGGCGGTGAGCGGCCTCCTGATGCAGACCCTGTTCCGCAACCCGCTCGCCGGGCCGTATTCGCTCGGCGTCAGCTCCGGCGCGGCGCTGGGGGCCGCGGCCGTGATCCTCGCGTCCGCCTCCGCGCCCGCCTGGACGGGGGCGGCCGGGCTGGCTCCCGGCCTCGGGGTGGCCGGCGCCGCCATGGCCGGGGCCTGCCTGGTGATGGCGACGGTGCTCTGGGTATCACGCCGGGTACGGGACAACGCCACTTTGCTCATCCTGGGGCTCATGTTCGGGCAGGTGGCGGGCGGGATGGTGAGCCTGCTCCAGGCCTTCGCCCCGGCCGAGCGCATCCGCGACTTCGCCTTCTGGTCCTTCGGCAGCTTCGCCGGCGTCACCTGGGGCCAGCTGCCGGTGCTCGCCGCCGCCGCCGGCCTGGGCCTCCTCGCCGCCGTCGGCTGCGTGAAGCCGCTCAACGCCCTGCTGCTGGGGGAGACCTACGCCCGCAGCCTGGGCGTCTCCCTGCCCCGCACCCGCGCCCTGCTGCTGGGCGGCGCCTCGGTGCTGGCGGGCGCCGTCACCGCCTTCTGCGGACCGGTGGCATTCCTCGGCCTGGCGACGCCGCACCTGTGCCGCGGCCTCTTCCGCACCTCCGATCACCGCGTGCTGTTGCCCGCCTCGGTGCTGCTGGGGGCGGCGCTGGCGCTGGCCTCTGACCTCGCCGCCGGGCTGCCCGGCACCGGCCGGGCCCTGCCCCTCAACGCCGTCACCGCCCTGGTGGGCGCGCCGGTAGTCATCCGCGTGCTCCTGCGCGGGCGGCGGGGGCCCGCATGACGGGCGCGGAGCAGGCCGCGCAGCCGCCTCCCGGTCAAGCGGCTCCGCTGCTCGCCGTCCGCGGGCTCGCCGTCGGATACCCCGGCGCGGCGCGGCCGGTGGCCGCCGGCCTCGACCTGGATTTGCATGCCGGCGAGCTGGTGTGCCTGCTGGGCCCCAACGGCGCCGGAAAGTCGACCCTGCTGCGCACCCTGGCGGGGCTGCAGCCCCCGCTCGACGGCCGCATCCTGTGGCGGGGCGAGCCGCGCCCCGCGGATGCCCAGGCCTGGGCGCGCCGCGCGGCCATCGTCCTCACCGAGCGCGTGCAGGGGGGCAACCTCACGGTGCACGACCTGGCGGCCCTGGGGCGCGTGCCGCATACGGGATGGACGGGCCGGCTCCTTCCCGGAGACCGGGAGGCCGTGGAGCGGGCCCTCCGGGATGCCGGGGCCTGGGACCTGCGCGCGCGGCTGTACGACGAGACGAGCGACGGGGAGAAGCAGAAGGCCATGCTGGCCCGCGCCCTGGCCCAGGATCCGGCGCTGCTCCTGCTCGACGAGCCCACCGCCTTCCTCGACCTGCCCCGGCGGGTGGAGGCGATGCGCCTCCTGCGCCGGCTCGCGCGCGAGCGGGGCCGCGCCGTGCTCCTGTCCACCCACGACCTGGACCTGGCCCTGCGCGTCGCCGACAAGCTGTGGCTCCTGTCCCCGGGGGGGGCCCTGCGCTGCGGAGTCCCCGAGGACCTGGCCCTGTCCGGCGCGGTGGGCGCGGTCTTCGATCAGGGGGACGTGTCCTTCGATCGCGGGACCGGCGAGTTCCGCATCCACGGCCACCCGCGGGCGCGCGCCGTGCTGTCGGGCGATCCCGACCTGCGCTTCTGGACGGGCCGGGCCCTGGAACGGGAAGGGTACGCGGTCGCGACGTCGGCGGAGGCTTCCGGCGTTCCGGCCGCAGGGACGCAGCCTGCGGCCCGCGTGGAGGTGCGCCGCGTCTCCAGCCGGGAAGACGGCGCGTCCGGGGTCGGGAAGGGGATCCCGCCGCCGGCGATCTGGGAGCTCTCGGGGGCCGGCGGAGGATCCGCGCGGCGCTTCGCCAGCATCGCCGAGCTGCTGGACGGCTTGCGCCGCGACCGCCAACCTTGTTAACTTGAAGGACCCATGTACGGCCTCGCCATCCTGATCGCCATCCTGGAGGGACTCACCGAGTTCATCCCCGTCTCCTCCACCGGCCATATGATCCTGGCCAGCCATGCCCTGGGCTTCACCGGCCCGAACGTGGACACCTTCATGGTCTTCATCCAGCTCGGAGCCATCCTGGCGGTGGTGGGGCTGTACCGCGAGCGTTTCCTGGCCCTGATCCCCGGGCGCGCCGCCGTGGTTCCCGGCGCCGCCGTGGGCGCCGCCGCCGTCGCCGGCCCGACGCGCTTCGCGGGGTGGCGCGGAATCGCCCTGCTGGCGCTCACCACCTTCCCGGCGCTGGTGGCCGGCAAGCTGGCCCACGGCTACATCAAGCAGCACCTCTTCTCGCCCCTCACCGTGGCGGCCGGCCTGGCACTGGGCGGGGTCGCCCTCATCGTCGTGGAGCGGTTCGTCCGGCGTCCCACCCGCTCCGGTCTCGATTCGCTGGGGGTCCGGGAGGCCCTGCTCGTCGGATTGTTCCAATGCCTGGCCCTCTGGCCGGGCGTCTCGCGGGCGGGCGCCACCATCGTGGGCGGCATGCTCATCGGCCTGGACCGCAAGACCACGGCGGAATTTTCCTTCCTCGCCGCGGTCCCGATCATGATGGCGGCGGTGGGCTACGACCTGTACAAGAGCCGCGAGTTCCTCGTCCTCTCCGACGTGCCCCTCTTCGCCCTCGGCTTCGTGGTGGCGCTGGCCTCGGCCTGGGCGGCCATCCGCTTCTTCATCCGCTTCCTGGCGAACCATACCATGGAAGGCTTCGGCTGGTACCGCATCGCCCTGGCCGGCCTGGCATACTGGTATTTCACATGAAATAAAGAAGCCGCCCCCGGGGAGGGGGCGGCTTGTGATGGTCGCCGGGCTGCCGGATCAGATTTCCGTTTCGGCGGCCGGCTTGTCCTCGGCCATGTCGGAAGGGCCGGCGTGGGCATGGCCGGACTTCTTCAGGCATTGGGACTTGTCGCAATCCGCCTTCGGGCAATCGGCGCTTTTGGGGCAGTCGCTCCCCGAGCTTGCCATGTTTGCATCGCCGGAAGGTTCGGCTGCTGCGGTTCCGGATTTCCTCAGGCATTGGCTTTCGGCCTTCCGGCAGTCATAGGCCTTCCCCTCCACCGCGATGGCGGCCTTCTGGGCCTCCTTCCCTGCGGACGGTTGGGCCTTGCCGTCGGCGAATGCCAGGGTCAAGGCGAGAGCGGAACCGAATCCGAAGACCATCAGGAGTTTTTTGCGCAACCGGACCTCCTTTCGCTGGGTGAACAGATATATTACTCACTTTGAATCTAGCACTCTACCCGGCGGAAATCCCGTGACCTCCCAACCAAAAAAACTCCAGCGGCCTGAAAAAAACCGCGAATCGCGCTTCCGGGCCCCTGGAGGAGGCGTTTATGAGACCACTTCCTAGAGCCCCGCGCCTGCGCGCCGTCGCGGGCTGGGTGCTGGGCCTGGCCGTGCTGGCCCTGGCCGCCGCTACGGGCAAACCGTCTTCGTACACCATCCTCATCCTCGGGGACAGCCTCACGGAGGGATACGGCGTGGACAAGGAGGACGCCTTCCCGGCCCTGCTCCAGGCGCGGCTCCGCGCCAAGGGATGGGGAGCGGGCCTCACGGTGGTGAACGGCGGCTCCAGCGGCAGCACCTCCGCCAGCGGCGTGCGCCGCCTGAAGTGGTACGCCAAGACCGGGCCCGACCTGGTCGTGCTCGCCCTGGGATCCAACGACGGGCTGCGGGGCGTGAAGGTGGAGGAGACCCGGCGCAACGTGGAGGCCGCCATCGCGTTCTGCCGGGAGAAGGGCTGGAAGACGGTGCTGACCGGATTGCAGGTGCCGCCAAACTACGGACCCGAATACGTGTCCGCCTTCAAGGGGCTGTACCCGGAGCTCGCGAAGCGCCACGGGCTGCCCATCCTTCCGTTCCTCCTGGACGGCGTGGCCGGCGAGGCCGACATGAACATCGCCGACGGCATCCATCCCAACGAGCGCGGGCATGCCCGCATCGCCGACAACCTGGCGGAATTCCGGGCCCCCCTGCTGCCCGCTCCCTCGCCCTGAGCCGCTCTGTTCGAAAAGCCCTCCAGCTGTGGTCGGCTGCGAAGCCCCGGGAAACGGAGCCGCCGATGCCCGGCGGGCCTGGCGCGTGTGCGGAACGTCACCCTATGCGTGGAATACGACCTTCCGGAGCCGATTTCTTACCTGTTTTGGACCCTCCAAACCGCACAATAGGTAAAATTTGGGGGGTTTTATGTGAAATCATGCCGGAAATACGACCTACCCCACAAAATCGGTTACCTCCGCGAGATTAAAAGAGGGAATTGCAGTACATTTAGGGCCCAAACTTTCCTTGGAGGGAAAATGTCTTCAGCGCGTGGTTCTGCTCCGAATGCCCCGGATATGAAACTCTTCTGGACGTGTTTCATTTCGCTCATCGCCTCGTCCTTCGGCTTCATCGTCAGGGCGTTCTCCATCGGTGACTGGGGCAAGGAGTTCGGCCTCACCGCCACCCAGCAGGGAGAGATCTTCGGCGTCGGCCTCTGGCCCTTCGCCATCAGCATCGTGCTCTTCAGCCTCATCATCGACAGGATCGGCTACAAGTCGGCCCTCGTCTTCGCCTTCGTCTGCCAGTTCGTCTCAAGCATCATGACCTACATGGCCACGGGATACGCCTCCCTGTGGTGGGCGACCTTCGTGTTCGCCATCGGCTGCGGCACCGTGGAAGCGGTGGTGAATCCCGTGGTGGCCACCATGTTCAACAAGGACAAGGTCAAGTGGCTGAACATCCTGCACGCCGGCTGGCCCGGAGGCTTGGCCCTGGCCGGCATCCTGGCGCTGCCGCTCACCAACTGGCACATGAAGGTGCTGCTCATCTTCATCCCCGTCGTCACCTACGGCATCCTGATGATCCCGGCCAAGTTCCCGATCAACGAGCGCGTCGCCGCCGGCGTGTCCTACCGCGATATGCTGCGCGAGGTGGGAGGCTTCGGCATGGCCATCGTCGCCTTCCTCATCTTCTCCCAGCTCTACAGCCTGCCCGCCGTGTCCTCGGCCTTCGGCATCAAGAACCCCCTCGTCCCCGGCCTCATCACCGCCATCGTGGTGGGCGGCGCCTTCGGCTTCGCCGTCAAGGCCGCCGGCCAGCCCCTGTTCAGCATCCTGCTGCTCATCATGGTCCCGCTCGCCACCACCGAGCTCGGCGTGGACAGCTGGGTGACCGAGCTGATGGCCCCGGTCATGGGCAAGTACGCCGGCTGGCTGCTGGTGTACACCTCCGTCATCATGACCATCCTGCGCTTCTTCGCGGGCCCGCTGGTCCACAAGCTCTCGCCCCTGGGCCTCCTGGCCGTCTGCTCCATCCTGGCCGCCGCCGGCCTCTTCTTCCTGTCCAAGGCCGCCGGCATCGGCATCCTGGTGGCGGCGACGCTCTACGGCATCGCCAAGAGCTTCTACTGGCCCACCATGCTGGCCATCGTCTCCGAGCGCTT
>CBILQL010000052.1:0-13318 GCA_966238865.1 uncultured bacterium | reverse complement strand
GAGCGCGTGCCGGTGGGATTCATGCGGGACATGACCCGGCGCCGGGTGGAGAAGGGGTCCCGCGCCGCGGGGCGGAGCCGGGTGGACCTGGAAGTGGTGGAAGGGAAATACGGCAGCTGGGCCGCGGGCAGCCCCGCCGCCGGCCAGGGCCTGCCGTGGACCGATGAGGCCAAGGCCCGGATTGAGAGGGTTCCGGACTTCATCCGTCCCATGGTGATGAAGGAATTGGAGCGCCGCGTCAAAGCGGCCGGTAAAACCCAGGTCGAAGCAGCGGAGCTGGACGAGGCCATGCGGCATTGGTCCGGCTCGGGGAGGTTCCATGGCCATGGTTGAGAGGAAAAGCCAAATCGTCACGCGCGTGCCATTTTGGCGGAGAAGGTGGGAGGCTTGGACAAATTGGCAGACGGGTGGGGATTCCTGGGGGGAATGCTGCCCGCATTGCGGCCAATCCGATGGCACCGGGTTTGCAAGTTGTCATCCTCCATGCAGCATTCCCTTGAGTCCCATGCCGTACTTCTTCTGATCGTATGGGGAGGCATGGCCGCCGCACCGGCGTCCGCCTGCAATCTCGGCCATTGCCCCCGTCCCAAGCCGGCGCTCAAGGAGAATCCCACCCTGGGCTTCTACGTGGACCATGCCGACGCCGTGGACGGGGACCCCGCCAGCGCCTTCACCCAGGTTTCCCTGCATGCCCGCCTGCCCCTGGGTAACCATTGGGCCCTGGGCGGACATCTGCCTCTGGGCTACCTGCAAGGCCCGGTCCGGGATCGGTGGGGCCTCGGCAATCCCATGGCCTATGCCGAATGGCTGGCGCGTCCTGCCGCCGCGCATGCCTTGTCCCTGGGAGCGCAGGTGGAAATTCCCGCCGGGAATGCGGAAACCGGGGTCGCCTCGGAACATGCCATGATCATGCCGTATTCCGCCTATGCCTTCAGGGGGACCCGCGCCGTCTTCAACGCCTCACTGGGGCTGTCGGCCCAGATTTCCGGCGATCATGCCCATGGACATGGTGATGGAGTTGGGGCAGAGGCGGCCGCCGCGGAGGGGACGGCCATGCATGCCGGCCATGTCGGGCACGAAGAGCATGCGGCCGGTGGCCTCCCGGCCTCGACCACGGCTGCCCGGGACCTTCCCGTCCAGGCCAATCCCCATGCGCCCTACGAGTTCCTGTACCGTTTCAGCCTGGCGCTGCCCCTGGTGCTTCCCTTTGCGAAGCTCCCGGTGGAGCCGGAAGTCGGCCTGTCGGGCATCCGGGTGCTGGGCCCGGAAGAGGATTCACCCGGAGACTTCCTGGGCGTGGAAGGGGCCATGGGGTTCCGCCTCGCCCGCACCTTGCTCCTCAAGCCGCGTTGGGAGCGGCAGCTCACCCATTCAAGCCGGTTCGCCTGGAAGACGGGCGTCGAACTCAAAGTCGATCTCAGGAGGTAATTGGACATGGCGGACATGGCGTTCATGAATACGGAATGGTTCGCGCGCATCCGGCAGGAGCCCTACCGGCTCCTGTTTCCCATGGGCCTCGCCCTGGGAGCGATCGGGATGGGGATTTGGATACCGTACTTCCTTTGGCCCGGTTCCTTCGCCTATCCCGGCCAGGGACATGCCTTGATCCAATTGCAAGGCTTCCTCTTCTGCTTCATCCTTGGGTTCCTGGGCACCATGATGCCGAAGGTGCTCGGAATCAAGCCCCTGGGATCCCTGCAATTCTCCCTGATGCCCCTGGGAATCCTGGCTACCTCCCTGTTCGCCTTGCTGGGCATGCCCCGGCTCGCCGAGGCGGCCCATCTCCTCCTCCTCTTCAACTTCGTCGCCTTCATCGCCCGGAGATGGCGGACCCGCACGGGTTCGCCGCCGCCGCAATTCGTCTTCATCGGCCTGGGCATGGCCGCCGACATCGTCGGGACCTGCCTGCGCATCCACGCGCTTTCCGGACATTTCGGCGCCCAATTCGGCGCCTCGGCCCTGCGTACCGCCGGGCTGCTCCAGTTCCAGGCCTTCCCCCTGCTGCTCATCCTGGGGGTGGGTAGCTTCCTGCTGCCCAAGCTCTTCTCCGGCGCCGTGGTCGATCCCAGGAGCCTCGGCGGGGGCAAGGCCGGCGGGCAGACCCTGCTCGTGGCCATGGGGCTGCTGTTCCTCTCCAGCTTCGTCCTGGAGGCCTGGGGGCCGGCCTGGCTGGGCGGGGCGGCCGTGCGTCTCGCCTATGCGGTGCGCGCGGGCGTCTGGGCCTGGTTCCTGTTCTCCCGCGTCCGCCTCCACGCCGTGCCCTATCCGCAGCCCGCCTACCTGGAAGGCGCCCGGATGTCGCTATACGCGATCATCGTCGGATTCCTCCTGCCCATCGCCTGGCCGGCGTGGATCCTGGCCTGGGAGCATGTCGTCTTCCTGGGCGGACTGATGTGGCTCACCCTCTCCATCGCTTCCCGGGTGGTGGCCGCCCATGGCGGACACCTGGAGATGCTCGCCCGGAACAAGAAGCCCACCCTCGTCTACGGGGCGATTATCGTCCTCGCGGTGGTCCTGCGGGTTTCCACCGACATTTTCATCGAGAGCCGCTGGCTGCATCTGGCCATAGCCGGCGCCTTGTGCCTGGTCGTGCTCGGCCTATGGGCCTGGAAGTTCCTCCCCTTGTTCTTCCGCTTTCCCGGCCGCCGCTAGGGCCGCGACCGGGATCCCGGCTGGGTCCGCTTCCGGAGCCACGACCGGGGCCTCAATAGCCCCGCACCAGGACCACCGCCGCGGCCACGACCAGGAGGCCCAGCAGCAAAGTGAGCCTTCCCATCCACGAAGCGAGGCGCCGGGCCTTCGCGGCTTCGGCGGATTCCGGGTCGCGGAGGATCACGGCCGCGGCGCGGGGGCCCAGCAGGAAATCGTGCACGCCGCTCAGGGCGAGGATTATGGAAACCAGGGACAGTTTGACGGCCAGGGTATGGCCGAAGCGCCCGGCGAAGATCGAACCGTCCAGCCAGGTCGACGGACCCAGGCCGCGCAGGACGAGAATCGCGGTGCCGGTGACGACGAGCAGGGAGAGGCTGATCCAGCCGACGGCGCGGAAGCGGAGCGCGGATGCGCGCAGCAGGGCGGGGGCCATGCCCCGGAAATCCGGCCGCCGCAGGGCCGGCACCAGCACCAGGGCTATGAAAGCGGCGCCGCCTATCCAGACGACGGCCGAGAGGATGTGCAGCCAGACGGCCGCGAGGTAGAGGTGATGCCGGATCATCTCCGGGACTCCTTTCCTAGGGTGTATTGAAATGTACTTCGTACGGGGAGAGGGAGCGGACGACGCCTCCCTGCATCCAGAAGAATCCGACGCTCGTGGAGCGGAGCATGTCCGGCCGCTTGAGGATGCGCAGGGACGGCTCCTGGAGGCGCACCCTATCGCTTGCCGCGTGGTATTCCTCCCGGCCGACGTCTAGCCGGGGACCGTGCCGCGCGCCACCGCGGCCGACGGGTAGCAGCCGGTACAGGTGCCAGGCATGCAGGTTGCCGTAGGTCCGATGATAGCCGGCCAGGAACCGGCCCAGGTTGCCGAGGTCGTCGGTGTTCAGGCGCGTGAGGACGGTGGAGACCGTGACCGGTTTGCCGGCACGGCCCAGGGTTTCCAGCCGATCGAGGATGATCTTGTGATGGCCGCCTCCGTGCAGGCGCAGCTTATCGTGGGCGGCCGGGTCCGCGGATTCGAGGGGCAGGATATAGCGGTCCACGGAGGGACAGGTCGCGAATCCCGCCGGAAGGGAAATCCCGTTGGTCCCGATTTGGACGAATAGACCGAGGGTTTTCGCATATTCGGCCAGCCGCAGGGGATCGGGCTTCCAGGCGAAGGGTTCGCCGCCGCCGAGGATGATATTTCCCACCCCATGAGCCTGCAGGGCCTGCACCAGGGATTGACCCTGGTGGAGGCTCAGGGCGTTGACACCGTCTTCGGTGACGCAGAACAGGCAAGTCATATTGCATTGGGGCTGCAGGAACAGGACGGCAATCCGGTTCCCGCCCTCCAGGGTTCGAGGCGTCGGGTCCTGTGCCTGGGCGTCCATACTGGAATAGGAAGGCAAGAAACGGGCCATCCCCCCGAGGTCCTTTCCCGCATGCTTGCGAAGCCGCCCGGACCGGCCGATGCCAATTTGTCCGTTTCGCTGTCATTGCGGCGAAGGCGCGATGCTGTCCGAACCTTCGACACGTGTCAGTATCTTCGACACGCTATTGCGCAGGACGTATTTTGATACTAGGAGGGGGGGCTCGAAATGAAATCCTTGCTATTGCTTTTCAGTCTGACCGCGCTATTCGGCTGCATGTCCAATCCCTACCGACCCTTCAAGAACGACGTGGGCTATTCCGAGACCAAAACCGGGCCCAAGAAGTACCAGGTGCTGTTCCACGGCTCCGACGATATCGATGAATTCAAGGCCAAGGACCTGGCCATCCTGCGGGCTTCGGAGATCGCCCGGGAGCAGGACTTCGCCTACATCCGGGTGGACACCACCCAGACCAATGAGAAGCCGGTGCAGAAGACCTATGTCACCGGCGATCCCTACTATTACGGGCCTTACGGATGGTACAGCGGCCCGTACTACGGCTGGAGCTCGTACGGCGGATACTGCAATTCCGTCACCCGCACCTCGATGTACCCGGTGGTGAAGCTCACCTTCACGCTGGAATCGGAAGATTGTCCCGATTGCATCTCGGTGGACGAGACGCTGCGCCATGCGGCCGCGGCGGGCATCATCGATCCCGTCCGGGACAAGGGCTAGATCCTCCGGGACAAAGGCCGGTTCCGGTTCGCGGAGGAGCGGCGAGGGTGGGGACGCCATGCCGGCCGGAGGCCGGACGGGCGGCCGGGCCCTACCGCGCCAAGCAAATCCCAAGCGGTATTTCCGCCCGATGATTACATTACGGATGATTGCTACATTACGGACAGGTTCATGAGCGGCGATTCCGCCGCGCAACAGGGCGGGCCAATGGGAATACCGGAGTCCAGCTTGAAGACCATCCTCATCGTCGACGACGAGAAGAGCGTGGTTTCCTTTCTGTCGGAGATGCTTACGCTTCGCGGCTACGCGGTATTGCGGGCCGAAGGACCCCGGGAGGCCCTGGATGCCGCGGCGGACATGCCCGGCCGGCTCGATTTGCTCCTCGCCGACGTCGTCATGCCCGTCATGAACGGCAAGGATCTGGCGAGCCGCATCGCGCGGCTACGCCCCGAAGTCAAGGTGCTCTTCATGTCCGCCTATTCGGACGAGATCATCACCAGCCATGGGGTGGTGCCGGCGGGCGTCAACCTGATCCGCAAGCCGTTCCGGATGGAAGACCTGGTGAAGCGCATCGAGTCGGTGCTCGCCACCAGCCAGCCCTGGAGCGCCGTCGCCCAGGGCGGCAGGTCGTCGAGCAAGTCCGGCGAACATTGAGCGTGCCGGGGTAATCCCGCCCGCGCGCCGCTTTTGATTGCGTCGGCCCCCTCGGGTAGCTAACTTACCCTCAAGGGTTGTGGGGGGCGGCGATATGGCCGATATCCGCAGGCTGGAAGAATTGGGTCGGCAGGTGGGAGTGATTGCCCACGATTTCAACAACCTGCTGACCGCGATCAACGGGTATACGGACCTCGCCCTATCCGCCTTGCCCCCGGAAAATCCTGTCCTCGTCTATCTCGAGGAAGTCCGCCGCGCCGGCAGCAAGGCGTCGGAGCTGACGCAGCAGCTCCTGGTCCTGAGCCGGGAAGAAGCCATGCTCCTGCAGGATGCCCAGGGCGGCTCCTAGTTCCCCGAAGGATCCCCGGTAGAATTGGCGCCCGGCCGCACGGCCGGGCGCACAAAAGAAAAGGCCCGCCGTTTCGGCGGGCCTTGCGTATTTCCTGAGGCCGGCGGAAAGTGAGCCGCTCAGGGCTTGGCGGAGCCGGAAGCGGACGTATCCGCCGGCTTGGCGGGCGCGGCGGCGCCTGCGGTGGCCACGGGCTTCGCCTTGGGCGCCTCGGCCGGCTTCGACTCGGCGATGGCCGGCTGCCCGTCCTGGGCGGGCGAATCCTCGGCCACGAAGGTGCTGTCGCCCTCGAGGACGGGCATCAGCTTGCCGCCGCTGCGGATGTTGCGGATCATCCAGTCGGCGTCGTCCGAAAGGTCGCTGTTCGGGTATTGCGCCAGCATCTTCTCGAAGGCGCGCACGGCGGAGGAATCGTTCTTGAGATGCTCGGCGTGGATGAAGCCGACCATGAACATGGCCTTGTAGTTGTTGGCGCTCTTCGGATAGAGGTAGGTCAGGCGGCGGTACTCGGCGAGGGCCTGCTGGTATTTCTCCTGCTCGATGTAGATCTGCGCCATTCCGAAGCAGATGGAGTCCTGCAGGGATTCCAGCTTGGGGAATTCCGTGCGCAGGCGGCCGTAGAGCTCCAGGGCGGGTTCCAGCTTCCGGTCGTAATGCAGGTTCTGGGCCGTCTTGTAGGTCTCCTGGGGGTTGGTGATCTTGGGGGGCAGCAGGGTCGGATCCACGATCACAACCTCGAATTCGCGCTTCAGGCGATCCAGCAGCTTCTCCTCCGACTGGGCGTAGGCGACGTTCTTCAGGTTCTGGAACACGTCGTAGCGGGCTTCCTCATACGTGAGGGCCACGGTATCCCGGCGGTAGCGCTCGGGGTTGGTCTGGAACTCGATCTCCAGATCCTTGGGATCCAGGGCGAGGAAGCCGGCGATGTCGCGCGCGTACTTGCTCCAGTCCTTGTCCTCGCTGTCGCGGGTGAACCAGGCCCGGTTCTCCTCGAAGGCGCGCTTCAGGGTGGCGGTGTCCATGCCGGCGTTGCGGGCCACCACGCTGTCCTGGTAGACCTGGGCCCAGAAGTTGGTCTTGTTCTCCAGGCGCTGGGCCTGCAGCTTCGGACTCTCGGTGAGGCCGAGCGCCTCGCTTTCCAGGGTGGCCAGGTCCCAGGTGAGGAGGAAGTCCACCAGGTTCTCGCGGGTGTAGCGCTCCTGGAGGTGGGGTGGAATCTCCTCGCGCAGGAACAGCACGTCCTTCTCGCGGAGGACCTTGCCCTTGGCGTAGACCGCAAGGGTGTCCTCGGGCTTCACGGTGTTGACGTTCTCCGACTTGATGTCCTGGCGGACCAGCGCCTTGACGCGGTCGAACGGCTTCTGGGCGGGTCCCGTCTTCTTGGCCAGCCAGAAGACGTGCCATTTCTTGGTGTCGGGATTCTGGATGGGTTCCGGCGTGATGCCGGCGGTCATGGTGTCCAGCGCTTGGAAGAGCGTGGGTAGCATGCCGATGCCGTCGGGCAGGGCGCGATCCCTCTTGATGACGCCGACGAAGCCCTGGGCGGGCTTGGTCCAGGGGTTCTCGGACATCTGGGAGGCCAGGGCCTTGAAGACTTCGAGGTCCTTCACGCCCTTCGCGCGCTTCTGGAGCTGGTCCTTGTTCTTCGATTCCACGTGCCATACCTCGTAGGTCTCCGGGGACATGTAGCTGGCCTTGTGGCCCTCGTAGAACTTCTGCAGGTCCGCATCCGTCAGCGAGGCGTTCCTGTCGATGAGGCGGACCGCGTACTTGGCCTTGAGGCGCTTGAGGGCGTCCTCGGAAAGCTTGGTCTTGTAATTGCTCAGGTAATCGGAGACGACCTGGGAGCGCACCTCGGCCAGCGCCGGGACGCGGGTCGGCTGGCAGCTGTCGGCCTTGACGAGGAGCCAGGTGCTGTCCTTCTTGAGGGGCTTGGAGACCTCGCCGGGCTTGAGGCCGGCGTCGCTGAAGAAGAGGCTGTCCTGGTTGAGCGGCGTGAGGTCCCAATAGGGCTCGCCCACGGTCAACCGGCCCACCTGGCCCTTGGCGGGCTTGCTGGCGGCGTGGATGGAGTACTTGCCCACGGCCTCGCCGAAGTCGAGTCCCCCGGCGATGGCCTTGGACGCCTCCTCGGCGGCGCGCTTGTTCGGCGCCTGGATGAGACTCACCACGCAGGAGGCCTTCTTCTCGTAGCGCTTGGAGTTGGCCTGGTAGAAGCTGTCGATGGAGGTCTTGGAAAGGATGAGCGAGTCCGCCACCCGGGCCTTGGCGGTAGCGAAGGGCAGCGCCTTGCCGGAATCGTCGGCGAACTTGGCCGCGTTGGCTTCGTAATAGGCCTTCAGCTCCTTTTCCGTGAACCCGGCGTTCTCGCCCAGGAAGCCCTGGTAGTAATTCTGGGTGACGATGCGCTGGTCGATGATGGCCTGGCGATCGGCCAGCGAGCTGCCCTTGCCGGCCCGGGACTTCTGCCCGGCCAGGGACAGGAGGCGCTGCTTGAGCAGGAGGTCGAAGTGCTTGCGCCGGGCTTCCGGATCCTTGAGGAGCTCGTCCTGCCTCTCGGGGGGGAGCGTCTTCAGCATGAACTCGAAGTCGTTCTGGGTATATCCCTTGCCGTTGATCTTGGCCAGGGTTTTGCCGCCCCCCTGGTTGCCGCCTTCGCAGGCGAACAAGGCGAGAACGGGCAGGAGGCTCAGAATCCGTCGCATGAGAGGTCCTTTAATTCCCCGAACGGGGATGGGTGGAAAACGGGGATCAAATTAACAAAACTGGGCCGGAAAAACCCCGGAGAGGGGTTCCCGGGCCGCCATCGGGCCGATTGAGCGGCCGGGATCGGGGCGCATGGGCCGCAATCGGCGATTCGCCCCCGATACCCGTCGGCCCGCGGGCACGCGGCGCCCCCGGCGCCACCGGGTCCCAGCCGTCGCGGAACCGACTCTCGACGACGGAGTGGGTTTCAGCGACGACGTGGGTTTCCGGGCTGGCCCCCGCGGGAGCTGCAGGTGTCGAGGGGAAGCGGTCGAGGCGGCGGAAGGGCGGGTGCCGAGGGGGCGGGAAGGGCGGGGCGGGGGAGGGTGCGAGGAGCGGGCTCCCCTTCCCTCACCGCTTCGCCAGGGACGCGATGGCCTCCTCGACGCTGTCATAGATGTCGAGCAGGGTGTTGGCGCCGATGATCTCGATGATCTCGTAGACGTTGTCGTTGACGTTGGCGATTTTGAAGCAGCCGTTCTTCTCCTTGGCCGTCTTGGAGAAATGCAGCAGGATGCCCAGGCCCGTGGAGTTCACGTAGCGCAGGCTGCGGAAGTCGGCGACGATGTGGACGAAGCCGTCCTTGATGAGCTTGGTCACCTGATCCAGGGTGGATTCCACGTTGGTGGCGTCGAGGTCGCCGACGAACTTGATCAGCTTGCCGTTCGGGAGGTTGTCCAGGTTCGAGATCTGGAGATCGATTTGGGTGTCCATTGCCTAGCTGTCCTCCCGCATTTTCGTGATTTTCACTTCCGTCCCGCTGTTGTCGATGGAGACGTTGATCGAATTGCTGATGAGCTTGACCAGGGCCAGGCCGCGCCCGCGGCTCTCGTCGGTGCCCCCGGCCTTCTCCTTGTTGCTGTCGATGACGATCTTGAGCTGGTTGGCCTTGTCCATCAGGGTCTTGTTGCGGACCACCAGCTCGAACTTGCGGCGATCGATGCGCAGCTCGATGCCGATCTCGCCCTGGCTGGCGTCCCCGTGCTCGATGGCGTTGTTGGCGATCTCGTCCACGATGGTCTCGATGCGGAACGCGTCCCGGGACGTGTAGCCCTTCTGGCGGGCGATGCCGGAGATGAAGCGGCGGACGGCGGGAACCGACTGCAGCTTGGGCGGCATGGTCACCTTCACGACCTGGGCGGTCTGGGTGTATTCCCAGTGGTAGTGGTTGTAGGCGGTGTGCGTGTCCGGGTAGAAGTTGAAGATCTTGTCGGCGCCCATCATGATGAGCTTCTCGCGCAGCTCGTAGCGGAGGCCCACCAGCACCAGGTTGCCGCCCTTCTCCACCAGGCGCAGCTTGCAGCCCATCAGCTCGCCCAGGAAGGGGGAGGAGACGAAGGTCACGTTCTCCATCAGGGCGATGATGAAGTATTTCCGGGAATCGATGATTTCCTGGAAGATCTTCGCCGTGGCGGCGCAGTCGCCGGCGTTGAGATCGCCCTCGAAATGCAGGAGGACGATGCGATCGTCCTGCGCGCTGATCTGCTGGCTGATCCTCATGGGCACCTCACAGGTCGCTTTCGTACAGGAGCTTCTCGCGCTGGGTGGCCTCCTCGTCCTTCACCTTCACCACCCGCACGCTGGTATTGCCGTTGTCGGCGAGGTCGATGGCTATCTCGCTGCTGAGCATCTGGACGATCTTGAGGCCGCGCCCCCGCTTCTTGTCGGCCGAGGGCCGCGGGCTGTGAACCGAGCGCTTCAGGTTCTCCAGGTTCTGGCTGCTGCCGCCCTGGTCCTGCACCGAGAGGTTCATCTGCTCCTGCTCGAAGGCCGCCGACACGGTGATGGAGGTGTGCACGTCCTGGGAGCCGTGCAGGATGCCGTTCGTGACCAGCTCGTCCACGATGATCTCGGTGCGGAAGCAGAACTTCTTGGAAAAGCCCTCGACCCGGGCCAGCTCGGCCACGAACTGGCGCAGGGGAGGGATGTATTCCAGATCGCTTGGGATTTGGACGGTGTATGCGGCCGGGCCGCCGGTAGGCTTATCCAAGATTCTCGTCCTTCCGTTTCCCGAGAGGTATAAAGTAACACCTGCCGGATTTTATGCAACCCGATTCGCCGCGCGGGGTCATGCGGGTCCCAGCCTGCGCGCGAGCGAGGAGTCCATGCGGTAGACCATGGCCATGATCTGGGCCACCACCTCGTAGAGCTCCTCGGGGATCGCGTCCCCGACGTCCACCTCGCCGAGCATCTCCGCCAGGTCGGAATCCGGATGGATGGGAACCCCGGCTTCGGCGGCCCGTTTCAGGATGGCTTCGGCGAGCAGGCCCTTCCCGGACGCGACCACCAGCGGAGCCGTATCCTGATCCTGTTTGTATTTCAAGGCTACGGCCAGCTTCAGCTTGGGATGGAGGTCCATGGTATCCGTTCGCAATCCAGGTCGATTATACCATCCGGATTCCGGCCCATGCAGTCCCCGGAACCGGAACCGGGGGCGCCGTATCCAGGCGCGGAAACGACCCGGAATTAGTAATTTGAGGTCTCGTGACCTCCCGGGCCGCCCGTCCGGGAGCAGGGAAGGCGAACCCCTGGAAATTCGTAAAACCATGTGTCGCCTGCGCTTGCGGGCGGCTTTTCCGAGGACTGATGGCTAGGTTCCGGGCCCGGCGCTGGCTGCTCTGGGGATTGCTTTTCCTCCCTGTCCTCGCGGTCCCGGCGGCCTTCATCCTGGGCCGCGCCTATGTCAATCAGCGTCTCCAGGACGATCTGTCCTTCGGCAGGTACCGGCTGCACCTGTCGTCGGCGCGGCTCGGGTGGGATCTCCGCTTCACCGCCGATTCCCTGGTCTTCGCCTCGCCGTCCGCCATGGTTCGGGCCGGAGGCTTGCGGTGCGAGGCGCGGTTCTGGCAGAGCCTGGTGAGCCTCAACCCCAGCTTCCTGGCCGTCGCCGACAGCGTGCACGTGGAGCTGGCCGGGAAGCCGGAGCGCCGGCAGCCGCGAGTGCTCGCCCTGCGGCCGGGCAAGCCCGCCGTCTTCCCGTCCCTGCGCATCCCGGTCCCCTTCCGCATCGAGGCCGGGGCCGTGACCGTGGGCCGGTCCGGCCGCGCCCTGGTCCGGGTCGCGGACGCGGCGCTGTATTCCCAGGGTCCCAAGGGCGCCGCCGTGGAGTGGAAGGGGACACGCTTCGCGCCCGACGACAGCGCCTATGCCCTGGAGGGCTCCTTCCGGGCCTCGGCCCGGTGGTTCGGCAGGCGGGTCCGGTACCAGGCGGGTTTCCGGGGGGCCTCCGGGGACGCCTTCCGGCTGGAGGGCGAGCGGCGCAAGGCCGACCTGCGGCGGGGGCGGGATTCCCTGGAAGCGTCCGCGGCCGCCCTCGAGGCCTACGCGCGCTGGTTCGGGGGAGGCAAGGCTCCCCCGGCGACGGACCTGAAGGCCGCGGCCTCCATCGACCTGGACGAAGGGCCCGCGCTGCGGCTGAAGGCCGAATTCACCTACCCGGTGCCCATGCGCATCGGCCCCCAGCGGGTCTCCCTGCGGATCGGCTTCCGGGATTCCGCCGGGACCCTCCGGGTCGACAGCCGCGGCGAGCAGGGACAGGCCGCCCTGTTCAAGGGGAGCTTCCACCTCCCGCTCGCCGACTCCCTGCCGGTCGCCGCCCTCCCCACCCTGTTCCGCGGGGAGTTCACCGGGCACACGCGCAACGTGCGCGTTCCCATCGGCCGCTGGGTCCTGCCCGGCGACGCCGAGATCCGGAAGTTCAGCATCGCGGGCGGGGAAGCCCAGGCCGAGGTGCGCACCCGGGACAGCAGCGAGTTGAGCCTGCGTTTCTTCCGGGACTCCGTGCCCAGGTTCCCCGGCCTGGAGCCGGGCATCCCGCCGCTCGCAGGGCGCGGACCCGATGCCGCGACGGCGGCAGCGGGGGCGGGGAAGGGGGCGAAAGCGGCAGCGGGGAAGGGTGCGGGCCGGAAGCTGTCCTGGCGCTTCACCCTGACGGGCCGGGCCTCGCCGACCGAGACCTGGGCCCGCATCTGGACGCGCAACCAGGTCGACTACCGATCGGCGCTGCTCGTCGGGGAGTTCCGCCCGGGGGAGCTCATCGTGGACGTGCGCGGCCAGGGCGTGACCGCCTACATGGCCGCGGCCGATTCCCTCTGGGCCCGCAACGTGATCCGTCGGCGCGGATATTACCTCTCCGACTCCCGCCTGTACTGGCAGGACGAGGTGTGGCCCATCAAGGGGCGGGTGGAGTGGGGGGAGCGCAAGGCCGCCCGGCTCCCGCGCGGCCTGCGGCTGCGCCGCGAGGTGTCCCTGGCCTTCGGCTCGGACCATGCGCGCCACGGATCCTTCGAGTTCGCCATGCCGCGCCGCGGCGCCCTGGTCGTCACCGCGGACCGCCTGGCCACCGGGCACCTCTTCGTTCCCGCCCTGGACAAGGCGCGTCCCTACCGCCCCGTGCTGGACGGCCGTTTCTCCTGGGACTGGGAATGGCGCACCGGCGACGCCGGGATCCATTCCGACATCCTCTACCGGGGCCGGCGCATGGGACTGGACCTGAAGGCCGCCTGGGACCCGAGGAAACTGCGGATCGCGCGTCTGGAGGCCGCCGTCGACGGGACGCGGCTGCGCCTGGCGTCCACGCTGAGCCTGCACGGGGAGCAATTCTACCATCTCCGCGGCACCGGGCACGACGACGTGCAGTCCCTGTCGCTGGAGGCGGACGGCTTCGACGCCGCCCACCTCGCGGCCCTGGTCCCGGGCGGGATGCCGGCTTCGGGCAGCCTGGACGGGTCCCTGGCCTACGCCGACACGACCGGCTTCCGGGGCACCCTGACGGTCCGCGATGCGCGCCTCCGGCCGCCCGCGGATGTCCTCGAGATCCCCTTCCTGT
>CBILQL010000051.1:0-13408 GCA_966238865.1 uncultured bacterium | reverse complement strand
GAGGACGAGCGGGAGGTGGCGGCCCGCATGCAGGCCTTCGCCGACGCCTTCCGCCGCTTCGCCGACCAGGCGGAGGTGAAGGTGCTGGGGCCGGCTTTCGCCAGCCTGAAGAAGCTGAAGGACCAGTATCGGGGCCATCTCCTGGCCAAGGGCAAGGCCCCGAACCAGATCCAATGGGCGCTGCGGCAGGCCCTGCAGGTCTACGCGCCGGGAAAGAACGACAAGGTGAAGCTGCGGTTCGACATGGATCCGCTGAGCATGTTATAAGTCCGGCTCCGGCCGGTTCCGCCGGGTTCCGTCCCGCTACTCGGCCAGCACGTCCCGGATCTTTTTCCGGAAGGACCTGGCGCCCGAGTCCTCCGAGCGGATCTCCCGCAGCGTCGCGGCGCCGGGGAACTCCCGCCCCAGATCCTCGGCGGCCTTGCCCTGCGCACCCATGCGGAGCGGCTTGCCGGCCCACCTGGACAGCTGGTCCTCGCCGTACGCCTTGAAGAAGAGGCCATGCCTGAAGCTGCCGTATTCGCGGACCTCCTCGTCGCCGATCCACAGCCGGTAGCCCTCCGCCCCGGGCGGCGGCAGCTTCACGTACACCTTGACGATGTAGACCGGATCCGCAGCCGCCTCGGCGGCCGCCGTCTCGGAGTCCTTGCCCGCCTTCGCCTTCTCCCAGGCGATGGCGGCGCTGTCCCCGGATTCCGGGACGGCCGGGGTCACCGTCACCGCCGTGGCCGTCGGGGCCGCGAAGGAGGCCGGGGCGAGGGCCGCGAGGGCCGCGAAAAGGAAAGTGGTCGCCAACCTCTTGTTACGCATGGCCCGCCTTTCAATAGGTGAATTGGAATTCATCGAAGTGGATGCTTCCGTTCTGCACGTAGGTGCCGAAGTCGAACTGGACACCGCGGATGTCGTTGGGGTTCAGGCCCTGGTTCGCGAATTCGCTCAAGGGCACGCGCAGGCTCTGCATCACCGCGGGCTTGTTCCCGTGGACGTCCGTATGGGGATACGGCAGGGCGCCGTAGTTGCTGGTCGGGACGCTGGCCCAGTTCCCGTTCCCGTCCACGGCATTGATCTGGAAGACCTGGCTCCCGTTCAGCGGATTGTTGGTGCTGTTGTTCTGGGCGACGCGCACCGACAGGTACTGGTAGTTCGGCGTGCCGGAGTTCATGACGATGGCGAGCAGGCCGGAGCCGAAGGACCAGTCCAGGCGCATCCCCCTGGTTCGATGCCAGGCATTGGCATTGGGCTCCGTCTGCAGGTCCGCTTCCACGAAGCTCTGGCAGAAGCAGTTGTTGGAGCCGGTGAACGGCGGCGACAGGGTGGAGGGATTGGCGTCCTCCTCGTAATGGTTGAAGAAGGCCCGCGTGCGATCCTGGTACTGCGACACGTAAACCGAGGAGGCGGGACGCAGGCTGGCCAGGTAGCTGAAGGGATCCTTGAGCAGATCCAGGAAGCCGCTGCGACCCAGGAGCTGGGCCTGCGCCAGGGCTCCCACGTAGATCTTGGCCAGGCGCTCCTGATCCGCGCGCGGCATGGTCAGGGCCGGATTGCCATCGGCGTCCCAGGAGGTGTTGAAATAATTGTGGTTGGCCTTGTAGGCGAAGGCCAGCGCCTTGAAACCCGTCGCGTTCGGGGACGGGCTGCCCACGTTGGGCTTATGGCTGCGATCGTAGGTGGCCAGGCCCCAGAAGGCGTCCAGGTCGTCGTCCCGTCCGCCGTGGATGACGAAGTAGTCCTTGTCAACGCCCCGATGGCCGCCCACGGGCGTGTACTGCTCGACGGTGGGGGCTATGGCGAAGACGATGCGGATGCCGAAATTGTAGGGCCCGAGTCCGTTGGCGCCCCCGCTCAGGGGGATGGTGGGCCCTCCCGGGTCCGCCACCACCGAGGACAGGCCGTTGAAGTAGCTGGCATGGGCCACCCCTTCCCCGCCCCGGGAATGCCCGACCAACATCACCCGGTTCATGTCCACCTTGCCGAACAGGGGGTGCCCCGACTGGGCGTTCCAGGTCCGGAACTGCTTCACGTGCTCCAGGTGCAGGATGGCGCGGGCATCGTTCTCGCTCCATCCGCCGTTCAGGAAATTGGCGTCGATGGTGCCGGCGATGATGCCTTGGCTGGCGAGCAGGTTGCACAGGTAGACGTATCCATCATCCGAGTAATCGAGGGGATCGTGGTTCCCGTGCACGAAGAGCGCCAGCGGGAAAGGGCCCGTGCCGGAGGGGATGCGCAGGATGCCGTTCAGGGGCACGCTGCTGGCGTCGAAACCCCAGGTGAACTGATCCAGGCTGTTGAAGAAGGGCGAGATGTTCTTGCGCGGCGTCGTATAGTTGGCGGTCGGCGACATGTAGCGCGGGATGACCTGGGTCCCGCTGGACGCGTATACGACCGAAGTATAGCTGAAAGGCCCCGTCGCGGAAGGATCGACCGAGGTGTGCGCATAGGCCCGGAGGTACAGGTCGCCGCCCTTGGTCAGGGTGGCCGCCCGCGCGCCTTCGCGCAGGACCAGGTGGCCGGTGGTGGTGGGCATCACCGCATGCTTGAAAACCCGCCCCTTCAGGAACAGGTTGCCGGCCGGTGTCGTCAGCATCTCCTGGGTGCCGTCCTGGGTATTCTCCGAGAAGGCGATCTGCCCCGCCGCCGCCGTTCCCGGCGCGTTCTCGGAATAATAGCCCGGGTAGGGGTTCAGCGAGCCGTCCTCGGTGATCGTGAAGGCCGGCGTTCCGTTCTTGCTGAACATCAGGGTCGACTGGGCCGCGGCCAGGCCCGCGGCGAGCAGGCAAGCGGCCGGGACGTTGTGGGAAATCCTCATACCTCTATCCTTTCCTGCCGGGGTTGTCGCGGGTTTCAGCGGAGGCGCTCGGAAAGGGCGCGGATCTTCTTGTCCTGCTCGATGGCGTGCAGGGTCAGCTCCTCGACCTTCTTGAGCAGGATGAGGTTCATCTCGGCCACGTCGATGCCGTCCCGCTTCAGCTGGGCCGCGGGGGGGACGTCCGGAAGGTGCTTGTTCTTCTTCACGTAGCTTTCCACTTCCGGGAGGCTCATGGGCCGGTACCTCTTCTCGTCGAAGACGTAGTCCGGCACCTCGATGGTCCAGGTCTTCACCTTGAAGCTCGTATTGGCCGTGATGACGTTGGCGGTCAGATCGCCGCTCACCGACACCGCGCCGCTGGAGGGGATGCGCACCTTCTCGGTTCCCACCCCGTTGCTCCCGATGCCGCCGGTCGAGAAGATGATGCCGCCGTCCCAGGAGTTGATCACGAAGAAGGCGTTGTTGGCCCCGGGATCCGCCATGAGGGTGACGTTGGGATTGGCCGCGCCGGGGGCGGTGCTGAGGCGCAGGGCGCGGGGGTCGCCGGAGCGGACCTCGGCCTTGAAGCTCTCGGAAGGGGCCGCGGTCTGGCCCACGCTGAACTTGGAGGTGGTGACGGTGGGGAAGATGACGCCGCTGGTCGAGGTGTTCCAGGAGTCCGCGAAGGAGGGCGCGGCGGCGATGATGGCCGCCTGCAGGTAGAGGCAGCCCCTGATGGCCGCGGCGAAGGGCCCCATCCTCTTGTGCGAGTTCCGTCCGGTCATGGAAATCCGTCCTTTCTTGGGAAGCGTGCAAGCGTGCAGCGTGAAATATCCTTCCTTCGGAAATTCCGGACGAAAGTTTGTGTTTATCGGTTGCTAAACGCTATTGCGGCCTCCATTCCATGCGCATCATACTCGTATCATTGGAATTGCTTCCATGGCCCGTTACAAGGCGAATCCCAGTCCGATATTGAAATCGTATGTCAGGCCCTGTTTTATCTCCAGCACCCTGGTGTTCCCTTCCCAATCCTCGGAACCGACCGCCCCATTGACGCTGAACCCGACTGCTCCGCCGTAGGTAAGGACAAAATGCCCGAACAACCTGTGTCTAGTCAACTCCAGGAATCCTCCATGGAACGCGCCCATGCGGTTTATATAGTTGAATTCGTATTTGGCGGTGAGGTGGACTTCTTCCCATTGGAAATCGGGAATGAAAGTCGGACCGACCGTGAATCCCGCGCCGCCGTCCCCTCCCAGGATGAAAATCGGCTCGGCCTGGATGCCCAGGTTCTTGTACAGCTTGCCTTTGACCTGTATGCATTTCAAAGGGTATGGCAGATCATCCTTGATCGCCTGGGCAAAAATGAAGCTGATCGGCTTGATGCTGAAAATGAAATACTCGGGCGTGTAAGGTCTTCCGCCGCCTTGCAGCTCGCGAATCACATCTTCATTCGTCAATTCCTTCTCATCCGCATACGCGGAATACGTAAGCATCAATGCCGACAATACGATTGCCTTCATCGTCATATCCTTTTGTTCGCGCAGGAAGCAGAATTTGATAATGTCATCGCGGATTCCACATATGTCCCCTACTTGCCGGGATGCAGCAAGGAGGAAACGATGTTGTTCGCAATATGGGCTGCTGTCGGAGGCCAAATCGATTTGCTCATGGAATAAAGCCATCCTGCGAAAAGGCTGAACAGGAGGACTCCGACAGCCATTCTCGCCCCATTCTGCATTTGGACTCCGCTCGAAATCCAATATGGGAGGTGAATGCCTACAAAGAGGAGGGAGGAAACAAGGTTGGAAAACACCGGCCTCATGGATGCGGCCAGCTCTTTGTAAACCAGGCCCCGGAAAAAGATTTCTTCCACCAGTGGCGATACCAGGAAAAAGGCGGCGCCTGGAAGGATGCCGGTCCGGGTAAGTTCTCGGAAATCGATCCCTTTCCGGCCTATCACGCCTTCAAACAAGAAGACCGAAATGCAGAATACCAGGATGGCGAAAAAACCGATCGCTACAATCTTCCTTTGTGGAATCCTCGACAATCCGAGATAACGAATGGGGTTCTCCCCGCGCGCCCAATATCCGAAGAAGGCCGCCGAGGCGATCCAAATCGAAGCCTTGACCAGCGTGGAAAATACGATGCGCGTTTCCGGAGATTGGATGGAGCCGTCCACCTGGGCGAGACAAGTCGCACGAATCGACCAGATCGCGAAAAACGCGAGCAGGAAAACGGTTAAGCGAAGCTTCGGATCGACGGGGCGCAATCGGGCCTATTCGATGGCCAGGCTGGAAAGTATTCCCTTGAAGTCGGCGTTCGAATCGAATCGGGTTGCAAGATCGGTGAAGGTGATGGTTGTCGCCGTGTTTCTGTTCAGGACGATTATCTGGATGAATTCGAAAAGGGTCCCGCTTTCGGATGCCGTGTATCCTATTTCCGCGTATTCCACCCCGCCGACTTCCTTGATCGACTCCGCATAGTTTCCGAAATCCGGAAACGATGTCTGCAGGCTGAGCTTGACGGAACCGAGTATTTGCGTCCAATCAGCGCTTTCTTCAAAGGGCTTGATGATGATGTTGACATTGGGGCTGAACCCTTGGGCGACGGGTCCAACCGCGATGAAATCGATTTTCGTGCCACCGTATTTCTTATCGGTTTCGAATTTCCAGTTCGCGGGAAATTGCAGGGATACGCCATTGGTTTTATTCGAATACTTGCCGTTGACGATTTTCCGGGGGGACTCCCCTTCATCCGTCGTACAGGCGAAAAACAGGAATGACACGACCAATAAAAGCACGCCCCTCATCCGATTCGACTCCTTTGGAAGGATATTGATACTTCCCATACTATCATTCGCCTCTTCAAAACCTTTTGATTCATTCGAGTTGGACTACGAACGGATCTTCGCCTTCACCCAGCTCATACCAGTATATTCGATATTTCCTTTTATCCAGGTACCCGCAGCAATCGCTATCATGGTAGTTGATATTTCCGATATTTATCCGCGCTTCCGGGTACCCTTCTTTGTTCAAAACCAGGATCTTCTTCCCTTTTCCGCTCGACAGCCTTACCGAACAATCGGACGAGTCGATTTGGAAATTCTGTACTTGTACGGACATGCTGTCCGCTTGTAAAGAAAAGCCCGGATCGAGAATGCACTGCTCCGAAGCTCCCTTGCGTATCTGCAATTCGATATTGTAATCGTAGGCGCAGTCGCAAATCGCCTTTGCATCACACCCGAACTGAATCGAGATGAATGCGATGCCGATGGCCATCAATCCAAACTTTTTCATTTTGGTCTTCAAGCCGTGCGATGATTGGCGCCATCCAAATATAATTCCATCCGCATCCCGGCACAGGCTACGCCTTCCCCGGAGGATGCTCCGCGAACCAGTCTGCGATCCCGGGCATGTTCACCTCGAATCCTCCCGGAAAGGAGAGGTTGAGCACGCCCGCCCTGCTTCCGCTGCGGTTCTCGAAGTCGTGTATCATCCCTCCGGGAGCCAGCACGAAGGATCCCTTCGGGGCATCCATCCACTTGTCGCCGAGGAGGAAGCTCATGGTCCCCTCGATCACGTAGAAGGCGTCGTCTTCGGAATGGTTGTGCGCGCCGGGACCCTGGGTATGCGGCTCCAACCACCATTCGGAAATGGAATAGCGATCCCGCACTTCGGCCCCATCCGCCTTGAAGACGGCGCGGATGCGGCCCATCGGATAGTCGCGGCCTTCGCCAGGCGCAAGGATTATAGCCTTGGCAGCGCCTTTCGCCGGCTCGGACTTGGCCCCCCTGCTCGCCTGTGCCCCTTTGCCGCCGGATCCGGTTCGGGTCGCCTGCTTGCCTGCCTTTGTCTTCGCCTTCTCCTTCGCCTTCGCCTTCTCCTTCGACTTGCCGCTCATGAGGACCTCCGCCCCGAAATGTAGGTTCCGCCGCCTGGTTTCCGCTCTCCGGAAGCCCAAATTTCCCCAACATTACGAAATCCCCAATGCAGCGAATCCCGTAAACAGCCGCCGTGCGCATGCCTTTCGCATCCGTTTCCGCTCCCGAGATTTTCGGTCCCCGGGCTGCCGCGCTCGCCGCTGATGACCGCCGCTCCCGCCGGGGCTAGAATGGAACAGGAACGGCGACACATGATCCGAATCCTCGTCCTCCTCGTCGCGGCGCTCCTCGCCACGGCCTGCTCCCCGCCGGCCCGGCTTCGCGTGCTGGTGCACTTGCCCCAGTCCCAGCAGGAGAATTTCCGCAACCGCGTGCTCAAGCCCTTCGAGAAGAAGCACGGCGTCGTCGTCGAGATGAAGGCCTATGACGACCCGACGGCGCTGCCCGACCTGCTGGCTTCGTCCCGCGACACCTTCGACCTGGTGAACCCTCCCCTGGAGATGACCCGCCCGCTGGCCGCACGGGATCTGGTCGCGACCCTGGAGGAGTTCGTCCCCGCCAAGGTGCTCGCCGACGTCCGCCGGGAATTCTTCCTGATGGATCTGCCCAACAGGCCAGGGCGGACCTGCTTCCTGCCCCGTTTCCTGGAGACGCCGGTGCTCATCTACCTCAAATCCCAGGTGGCCGAGGCTGTGATGTACTGGGAGATCCGCAAGGACGAGATCGACCGCGCGCTGGCGCGCTACAACGGCCACGGCCTGCCCACCGGGTACGCGCTCGAGAAGGACCCGTCCAAATGGGATACCTACGACCTGTTCGTGGCGGGCTATTACTGGTCGCAGAAGGAGGTTCAGGGGCAGCGGCGGGGGCGCATGTCCCTGGGGCCCCAGGACGGGCCCGGGCTGGCCGCGGGGCTCATGGACAAGGGCTTCCAGGCGGGCGCCGGACCGGATGGCGTACTGCGCATGGGCGACGCGCCCATCGTCGACATGTTCCAATGGCAGAGCGTGCTCATCCGCGAAGGGGTGGTGAACCCGGGCCTCGTACGCAACGCCTGGGGGACCGATCGGATCCTGTCCGGGTTCCGCAGCGGCGAGATCCACCTCGCGGTGGGGACCCAGACCGACGCCTTCGCGCTCCACGGCAACGGCACCCGGGAGCTGCCCGGCCTCCTGCGGAACCCCGAGGACATGGGCATCGCGCCGATGCCGAAGGGCGTCTCCCTGCAGCTCGACGCCCGCGGGCTGCCCGCGCGCGAGGGCGGCCGCAGCGTGGCGACGCGCACCTGGTGGTGGGCCGTCACCCGCGAGTCGCCGGACAAGGCCCTGGCCTTCAAGCTGGCGCGGCACCTGGGCGGCACCCGCAGCCAGATCGAGGAGGGCACCGTCTTCGGCGCGATGCCGGCCCGGCACGATCTCCTCGGGGAGCTTGACCTCGTGTTCGGCGGCGGGTGGACCTCGGAGGTGTTCCAGGTGGCCTCCCACCAGATCGTCGAGAACCGCTTCACCGTTCCGCCCCTGATCGAGGAGTATCCCGAGGTGGCCCGCAACTACGCCGCCGCCTACCGGGAGATCTGCCTGCCCGGCCCGGGCCAGAAGACGGCCCTGGAGGATGTCCGCCGGGCCCTGGAGGAGCGCTTCGTGCCGCAGCAGCGGCGCATCCTGGGCGGCAGATACCCGGGCGGGGCGATTTCCAGCGCAAACGTCGGGAATCCCGCGCGCCTGGCCGACTGACCCGCGGGCCCGGGACTTTCGGTTATTTTTCCTTCCGCACGGAAGGAAGGCCCATGGACAATCCCCAAGACAAGCTCGAACAGCTCTTCGCCCTGCAGGGCGAGCTCAACGACCGCATTTTCGCCAAGAAGGACATCCGCGACAACGAGGGGAAGACCCTGACCATGGCCGCCCTCATGGCCGAGGCGGCGCGCGAGGACCTGGGGCCCAACACCAAGGTGAACGAATGGCTGGGCAAGTACCTGACGGCCCTCGAGGACGAGAGCCGGGAGCTGCGCGAGGAGCTCCTGTGGAAGTGGTGGTCCAAGGACTTCCTGGACATGCAGAACATCCGCGTGGAGATCATCGACCAGCTCCACTTCTGGATCTCCCTGGCGCTGACCGCCGGCATGGATGCGAAGACCGTGTTCTCCATCTACATGCAGAAGAACGCCGTGAACCACCAGCGGCAGGAGAGCGGCTATTCCAAGGCCACCAAGGACGAGGCCGACAACCGCAGCTTGAAAGCCTGAGGAGCGGTCCCGTGCCGGGACCGTTTCCGCGTCAGCGCAGACACTTGTCGGCGACGTCGCCGACGTAGAGATCGCCGCCCGTCGAGGTGGGTATCAGGTTGACCTCGTAGCTGGTGGTGACCAGCCCCGGCGTCGCCACGCAGCCGTTCAAAGGAACCAGCTCCGGCGTCGTCCCGTTCCTGCTGCTCGCGATGTCCCCTTCCCGGGCCCCGCCGCGGACGGCGATGTAGCTGGTGGTCGAGGAGTCGGGCCGGGCCGGATTGGAAATCGGCACCTCGACCTGGGATTTCACCGCGATCACCGTTCCGGCGGCGAGGGAATCGCAGGAGCGTTCCAGGGCGGAGAGCCGGGCCGTGTCCAGCTTCGCCGTGTCCCCGGCCACGAAACCGCCCGTTATCAGCGTGTCGAGCTGGATCTGGCCGGTCCCGCGGTCCCGGGAGGCGAAGCGCGCGGCTGAATCCACGCTCGCCTCGCGGCAGGTGTAGGACGGAACGGCTCCGTTCACGTTGGCCGGCACGGAGGTATCGGGTTTCTGTTGTTCCGCGATGCGGGCTTCCTGCACCACGGCGCGGTAGCTGAGGCCGATGGCCAGGCGGCCAACGTCCCCGGGCAGCAGCCCCAGGTCGTAGCCGCCGGCGCTGTCGAGGCGGGCGAAGCGGCCGGTGCCCCGGACGAACACGGTGCCGGACGCCACGCGCAAGCCGGATTCCAGCCGCACGGCCCCCTTCGCCGGCACGGAGGGCCGCCTGAGGAAGGTATAGGCGGACAAGGACTTCACGTCGGCGACGGCGATGGTGTCGAAGAACAGCGCCGCCCCGGCGAGGCGCGCCTCCACCACGTACCTGCCGGGACGCAACAGGTTGAAGCGCGCATAGCCGAGCGAGTCGCTGCGCGGGACCTTGACGGTATCGAGAAGCAGGTCTTCCGGGGCGCTGGAGTCGCCGCGATAGCCGGGGGTATGGAGGAACAGGTCGACGCCGGGGATGCCGTTGCCCGCCGGGTCCGCCACGCGCACCACGGTGCCGGAGAAGCCGTCGAGCGGACCGCCCTTGACCGAGTTGATGCCGTTGTCGGTGTCGGTGCCGGTGCCGCCGATGCATGCGAGGAGCAGGGCGGCCGGAACCCAGGCGAGGCGCCGGAAGAAGCCACGCGGGCTCATGATTTCCTCCTCCGCTTCGCGTTTCCGGCCGTGAGCGGGAACAGCTGCATGTTGAGATGATAGACCCGGTCCGGGGCCGGATCCTCCCCCACCCTCCGCAGCACCTCCTTGCGCGTGCTCCGGATGAGCTCGATGATTTCGTGGTAGGTCTTCTCCGACAGGCTCACCGTCGAGGAGCTGAAATAGCGCTCGTCCTTGGGAAAGCGGGTGATGGCCTCCTCGGCCAGGCGGGTCATGCTCTGGTGGAACTTGGGGACCAGCAGGGACTGCACGTCCGGATCGGTGTGGAGGAACGTGGACGTGGCCTGCCAGGTGCCGTCGTCCTTGCGGGCGATGAGGCCCAGCTCCGCGAGCAGCTCGATGGCCTTCTTCACCTTCTTGGGCGGCACCGCCGGGGCCAGGCGCTTCGCCATCTCCCCGGGGTTGTCGCGGTAGGGGAAGTAGGACAGCATCTCCCGGATGGCCACGTTGAACCAGTCCTTGTAATAGTCGTACTGCGCCTTTTCCAGCACGGTATGACTGTGCGGCGCCTTGAGGTCCATGAGGGAGCCGAACCAGCGGTCCTTCTCCTCCAGGGTGGCCGCCTGGTTGAAATAGACCAGGTGGCGGAAATACTGGGCCTCGGCCTCGTTGAGGTCGAGGGCGGAGGCGAACTTGGGGATGCTGTTGTCGGTCAGGTTATGCACCCCGTCCATCACCCGCTTGAAATAATTCGGCCCCGACATGCCCGTCCTGGCCATGAACGCGCGATGGGAAAAGCCTTTCTTGTTGGCCTTGGCCCATTCGTAGTACTCGCGCAGGTACTTGCGGTAGTCCGTATAGTGGAAAACCGATTTCAATGGAGCGTCCATGCCATGGTTGTGGCGGATAAAGGTAGGAAAGCCGGTTTTCCCAGCCGGATGGACACTTCCATGTAGTGTACGATAACATATTTACCCCGGAAAAACCAGGCAATACTCCTCAATTTAAACCATTTTACAGAATTTTAAGTAGTGCAATATCCTTGGGTGTGGAGCGGTTGTGGAAAAGAGGGGTGAAGTGCGGGCACCCGGGGAAGGGGGCCCGCACTCCGGGTCCTGGGGACGGACGGTTCCCCAGGTGGTCGTTGCGCGGGATAGCAGACAGGGAAAGCGAACTCCATGCCATCGGCGAAGACCTTGGAAACCACCCCGAATGCGATTTGCGGAGCGGCCCGGCTCTCGGGATGGGCCGGACACGATCCGATTCTGAGCGGCAGCGGTCCGATGCGTACCGGCAAAAGTTGACCTGTGCGCCCGGCGACCTTGGAGTCCGCGCCGAGTAGCGTTCGTGGCATGCCCTGGAGCAAACCCGGGTTGGGAGCCGGAGCGTTCCCTGGACGCGTCGGAAGGCCCGGCCCGGCCCGCATCCGGCAAGTGATTGACAGCCAACGGTTTAGGTAACCTGCAAGATATCATCCGCGGATAGTCGATTTATTATCTTTGCTCCCATGCAGCGCTTCCTCATCCGGTTGCTGGCGGCGGGGGCCTGCCTTTTCGCTTCGGCCAATCCGGGGTTCTCCGCCTCTGTTGCGCCCGTCGCCGCCCCCGTCGACATCGTTCCGACTCCCGTCCGCCCCGCGCTGGAAGCCGCCTCCAGGGCCGACACCGCCGGAAAGCGCCTGGACACGGCGTCCGAGACCGCCGGCAAGGCCGAAGCCGCCGACAGTGCCGGGACGGTCGGCAAGGCCGCCTCCCAGGGCCGCCGGGCGGCCGTCATCCCCGTCGAGGAGCAGGTCGATTTCGGGCTCAAGGCCTTCCTGGAGCGGGCGGTCAAGGAGGCACTCGAAACCAAGCCCGACGTCATCGTCTTCAAGGTGAACACCTACGGCGGGGAGCTGCAAAGCGCCTTCGACATCGTGGACATCATGACCGGCATCACCCAGTGCAGCACCTACGCCTACGTGGAGCAGAAGGCCATCTCCGCCGGCGCCCTCATCTCCCTGGCCAACAACCGCATCGCCATGGGGCGGGCCACCACCATCGGAGATTGCGCCCCCATCACCCAGGGACAGGAAGGCATCGTGATGCTGGGGGAGAAGATCCAGAGCCCCCTGCGGGCCAAGTTCCGCACCCTGGCGGAGCGGAACGGCTATCCCACGCTCCTGACCGAAGCCATGGTCACCGCCGACCTGGGCGTGGTGGCGGCCGTGCCCGGGGACTCCCTGCGGAAGGCGCTGGCCGAGGGCCAGGCGACGGCCCGGACCGCGGGCGCAGGCGGCGGCGCGGATTCCGCCCGGGACGGCCCGGCGGCCGGTATCGTAACCCCGGACACACCCTACCGATTCTTCACCGCCAAGCAATGGGACAACCTGTCCGACAAGGACAAGCAGGCCTACAAGAGCCACAAGACCGTGGCCGCCGAGGGGCAGCTCCTCACCCTCACCGACCAGGAAGCCCGTGAATACGGCCTCTCCCAGGGATCCTTCGGGAGCTTCGACGAATTCCTCGCCTCCAAGGGCTGGACCAAGTCCGGCGAATGGGCCACCACTTGGTCCGAGGACATGGTGCGCGTCATCGGCACCTTCGCGCCCGTGCTCATGCTCATCGGCTTCGGGGCCCTGTACCTGGAATTCAAGACCCCGGGCCTCAGCCTCTTCGGCTTCATCGGCCTCGCCTGCCTGGGCATCGTCTTCGGCAGCAAGTTCGCGGTGGGCCTCGCCGACCACACCGAGCTGCTGCTCCTGCTGGCCGGGATGGCGTTCATCCTCGCCGAGATGTACCTGTTCCCCGGCACCTTCATCGCCGGGGGCCTCGGCGTCATCCTCCTGATCGTGGCCCTCACCCTGTCGCTGCAGGACTACACCCTGCCGGATCCCGAGATGCCCTGGGAGGCCAAGGACATGGTCCAGAACATCGCCCTCACGGTGGGGACGGCCGGCCTCGCCGTGCTCATCCCCGTGTTCGCGGCCCGCTGGCTGCTGCCCAACCTCCCGGCCGGGATGCAGGTGATCTCGGGCGCCACCCTGGCGGAAGCCCGCGCGGTGGCGCCGGAAGCCCTGGCGGTGGCGCAGGGCTCGAAAGGCACCTCCCGCACGGCCCTGCGGCCCACGGGCAAGGCCCAGTTCGGCGACCGGACGCTGGAGGTCAGCTCCCGCGGCGAGTTCATCGAGGCGGGCCGCCCCCTCGAGGTGGTGCGCGTCGAAGGCAACCGCGTCGTGGTGCGCGAATCGGAGTCCGCATGAATTATCTCTGGCCCGCCATCCTCCAGGCCCTGTCCTTCGGGGTCGCCCTGGCCGAGGTGGTGATCCCCTCCTTCGGCATCCTGGCCGTGGTCTCGGCCGGGCTGCTCGTCTGGTCCTGGATCCTCATCGCCGAG
>CBILQL010000050.1:0-13430 GCA_966238865.1 uncultured bacterium | reverse complement strand
GGTACTCACGTGTGGGGGTTCGAGTCCCCCCCTTCGCACCAGATCGGACAAGAGCAACCAAGGGACCGGGCCGCCTGGCGGCGCCGGGGCAAAGGGCCGCGAAGCGGCCGTCGGAAAGGAAAGAGACCGTGAAGACCAGCGTGACCAACCCCAGCAGCACCGAGCGCGTCCTCGAGATCGAGGTGGAGCGCGACCGGCTGGACAAGATCTTCGACGAGAAGGTGAAGAAGTACAGCAAGGAGATCCGCATCAACGGCTTCCGCCCCGGCCAGGTGCCGAAGCAGATCGTGGTGCAGCGCTTCAAGGGCCCCATCAAGGCCGAGTCCCTGGAAACCCTGGTGGACCAGGTGCTCAAGGAGGCCTGCAAGGAGAACGGCATCGAGCAGGTGGGCCCCGCGCGCATCGAGAAGCTGGAGACCGAGGAGGGCAAGCCCATCCTGGTGAAGGCCGTGCTCGAGGTGGATCCCCCCCTCGAGCTCAAGGACTACCGCCTGGACATCCCCGTCCACCCCGCCGAGATTTCCGACGCCGACGTCGAGGCCCAGGTCCAGGGGCTGCGCAAGCGCAAGTCCGAGGAGACCAAGGTGGAGCGCCCCGCCGCCGCCGGCGACGTGGTGGTCGCCCAATACCTCCGCATCGCCATCGACGGCGAGGAGCGCCCGCTCCCTCCGCGCCCCGAGTTCCGCGTGGAGCTCGGCGCCGGGGGAATCCCCGAAATGGACCAGGCCATGACCGGCGCCTCGGCCGGCGAGGAGAAGGACGTGTCCTTCTCCTTCCCCGCCGACTACCGCAACGCCGAGCTGGCGGGCAAGCGCTCCGAGTACCGGCTGCGCATCATCGAGGTGGACGAGGTGAAGCTGCCCGAGGCCGACGACGCCTTCGCGAAGGAGTTCGGCTTCGAGTCCATGGAGGCCTTCCGCGAGCGCATCAAGGCCGACATCGGCCGCCAGGCCCTGACCCGGGCCAAGGAAGAGGCCTACGAGGAGGCCCTGCGCCGGCTCATCGAGCTCAACCCCTTCGAGATCCCCAAGGCCCGCATCAACAGCTACGTCAACTACAAGCTGGAGCAGATGGGCCACAAGCACGAGCCCGGCGTGGATCACGGCCACGATCACAGCGACCTGGAGCAGGAGGCGGCCTTCAACATCCGCCGCTACCGCATCCTGGAGGAGATCGCCAAGCGCGAGAAGATCAAGCCCACCAGCGAGGAGGTGGACGCGCGGGTCAAGGAGCTGGCCGAGCAGTACGGCGCCGACTTCGAGACCTTCAAGGCGGGCCTGCGCAAGAACGGCCGGATCGTGGACATCCGCGAGGAGATCAAGAGCGAGAAGACGCTGGACTTCGTGATCGGACTCAACCGGGAAGCGGCGCCGGCGGCGTAAGGGGAGGCCGCGGGGGACCTGAGGCGGGAGGAGGCTGTGGAGTCCCGGAGGGGGTGTTTTTCGTTTTTTGTTTTCCGTTTTTTAGCTTCGCAAGAGCCGGCTCCAACGGCATTCCGCGAAAAACGAAAAACGAAAAACGGCGAAGCCGAGCCATCGAAGGATCCTCCGTCCCCGGTTACCTCCGTGTCCCCGGTCACCAACGGTTCACCCGTTCCCTCTCCGCCCCTGGCATCTTCCTTGCAGCTTGGGTAGAATGGGATATGTATATTAGGTAGGACTCTTTTCCCCAGGAGAGACAGACGAGCATGTATATCCCCACCGTCATCGAGACCACCGGCCGCTCCGAGCGCGTCTACGACATCTATTCGCGCCTGCTGAAGGAGCGCATCGTGTTCATCGGGTACGAGATCAACGACGTGGTGGCCAACACCATCGTGGCCCAGATGCTCTTCCTGGAATACGAGGATCCGGACAAGGACATCATCCTCTACATCAACAGCCCGGGCGGCGTGGTCACCTCCGGCCTGGCCATCTACGACGCCATCCGCCACGTGAAGCCCGACGTGCAGACCATCTGCGTCGGCTCCGCCTACAGCATGGGCGCCCTGCTGCTCGCGGCGGGCACCAAGGGCAAGCGCTTCATCCTGCCCCACGGCAAGGTGATGCTGCACCAGCCCAGCGGCGGCGCCACCGGCCAGTCCTCGGACATCCAGATCCACGCCAAGGAGATCGTCAAGACCAAGCAGGAGCTGAACCGCATCCTCAGCGAATGCACGGGCAAGCCCATCGAGCAGATCGCCAAGGACACCGACCGCGACATGTACATGAGCGCCGAGGAGGCGGTCGCCTACGGCGTGGTGGACGAGATCTTCAAGCCCGGCGTCCGCAAGAACAAGAAGGAAAAGGTCTGATAGGATGGCGCGTCCCGGCAATGGCTACGGCCTGATCCGCTGCTCGTTCTGCGGCAAGAACGCGGAGCAGGTGGAGAAGATCATCACCGGCCCCTCGGTGCACATCTGCAACGAGTGCGTGGCGATGTGCAACGACATCCTCACCGAGGAGAGCCAGCGGGACGTGCAGGCCGCGCCCGGCGGCGCGGCCCCGCTCCAGAGCCCTGCCGAGATCAAGCGCCACCTGGACGAGCACATCATCGGGCAGGAGGACGCCAAGGTGGCGCTCTCCGTCTCGGTGTACAACCACTACAAGCGCATCGGGTCGCGCCCGGGCTCGGACGGCGTCGAGATCGAGAAGTCCAACATCCTCTTCCTGGGCCCCACCGGCTCGGGCAAGACCCTGCTGGCCCAGACCATCGCCCGGTTCCTCAAGGTGCCGTTCACCATCGTGGACGCCACCATCCTGACCGAGGCCGGCTACGTGGGCGAGGACGTCGAGAACATCATCGTCCGCCTGCTCCAGGCGGCCGACTACGACGTGGAGCTGACCGAGCGCGGCATCGTGTACATCGACGAGATCGACAAGATCTCCCGCAAGAGCGCCAACCCTTCCATCACCCGGGACGTCTCCGGCGAGGGCGTGCAGCAGGGCCTGCTCAAGCTGCTCGAAGGCACGGTGGCGGCGGTGCCCCCCAAGGGCGGCCGCAAGCATCCCGAGCAGAACCTCATCCAGATCAACACCCGGAACATCCTCTTCATCTGCGGCGGCGCCTTCGAGTCGCTGGACAAGATCATCGAGCGCCGCACCCGCGAGAGCGGCCTGGGCTTCGGGGCCTCCATCCAGGGCAGGACCGACCGCCGCATGGGGCAGGTGCTCAAGCAGGTGGAGCCGGACGACCTCATCCAGTTCGGCCTCATCCCCGAGCTGGTGGGACGGCTCCCCGTCATCACGGCCCTCGAGGAGCTTCCCAAGGAGGCGCTCCTCGAGATCCTGACCAAGCCCAAGAACGCCCTCGTCAAGCAATACCAGAAGCTTTTCGAGATCGACGACGTGCGCCTCAAGTTCCAGCCGGAAGCCCTGGAGGCCGTGGTCGAAAAGGCCATCCTCCGCAAGACCGGCGCCCGCGGCCTGCGCTCCGTGATGGAAGGCGTGCTCCTGCCCATCATGTTCGACCTCCCCTCCCGCACCGACGTGGCCGAATGCGTGGTCACCCGCGAGGTGGTCGAGCAGAAGAAGGAGCCCATCCTCATCCTCAAGAAGAACAAGAAGAAGCTCGCCTCCTAGGCGGGACGATGGCCTGGCGGGCTTCCAAACCCGCCAGGCCAGGTTCCGCCGGCATCGGCCGGCAAATCGCTCAGATCCGCCCCCCGATTAAGTAGTTTTCCAGGCCATATGGCGAACCAGGGCGCCGAAAAGCCGGCGGACAACCAAGCACCCCAGAAGAACGAATATGCCCAGGCCCTGGAACGGGGCTTGCCGGTGATCCCCCTGCGGGACATCATCCTCTTTCCCGGGACGGTGACGCCTATCCTGCTGGGACGGCCCCAGAGCCTCTCTGCCATGGGCCGGGCCCTGGAAACCCCCTTGCAGCTCGCCTTCTTCGTCCTGCAGAACGTGGCCTCCGACGAGGAGGTGGGCCCGGAGGGCCTGCACGCCATCGGCGTGACGGGACGCATCGTGTCGTCCCTGTCCCTGCCGAACAACCTCTCCAAGATCCTGGTGGAAAGCATGGGCGTGGGCCGCGTGCGCGAGTGGCGGCAGGGAGCCCCGCACCTCGAGGCCGTCCTGGATGCCGTGCCGGCGGTGTCGGCCCGGCCGGAAGCGGCCCGCAGGCGCCTGGAGGGACTCAAGCTCGCCTTCGGCGACTACCTGGCCCAGAACCAGGACATCCCCCGGGGCGTCGCCGAGCTCATCAACGGCCTGCCCGGCGACGAGGACAAGCTTTACGGCATGGCGGGCCACCTGAAAATTCCGGTGGCCCTCAAGCAGAGGCTGCTGGAGGAGCCGGGCCTGGACGCCAAGCTGGACCTGATGGAGGAGTTCCTGCGCAACGAGGCGGACGCCTCCATGCTGGGACGCCGCCTGGAGCACGAGGTGCGGGCCGGCATCGCCCAGAGCCAGCGGGAATACTTCCTCGGCGAGCAGCTCCGCAAGATCCAGTTCGAGCTGGGGAGCTATTCCCAGCCCGTCAACCAGGAGATCCGGCAGCTCGAGGAGGCCGTCAAGGCCAAGGGCATGCCCGAGAAGGTGCTGCAGCGGGTGACCGCGGAGCTGCGCCGGCTCGAGTACCTGAACCCGTCCTCGCCCGAGTACAGCGTGGTGCGCACCTACGTGGATTGGTTCCTGGGGCTGCCCTGGAACAGCTACAGCCGGGACGATCTGGACCTGGGCAAGGTCCGGCGCCAGCTCGATCGGGATCATTACGGCCTCAAGGCCGTGAAGGAACGCATCCTCGAGCATGTGGCGGTGTTCAAGCTGTCCCGGCACCACAACACTCCCATCCTCTGCCTGGCCGGCCCGCCCGGCGTGGGGAAGACCTCCCTGGGCAAGAGCATCGCCGAGGCCCTGGGCCGCGCCTTCGTGCGCATCTCCCTGGGCGGCGTCCGGGACGAAGCCGAGATACGCGGGCATCGCCGCACCTATATCGGATCCATGCCCGGCCGCCTGGTGCAGGCCATCAAGAAGAGCCAGAGCATGAATCCGGTCATCCTCCTCGACGAGATCGACAAGCTGGGCAGCGATTTCCGCGGGGATCCCGCCTCGGCTCTGCTGGAGGTGCTGGACCCGGAGCAGAACAAGGAGTTCATCGATCATTTCATGGAGGTCGGCCTCGACCTCTCCCAGGTGTTCTTCGTGACCACCGCCACCGTGGAGGAGAACATCCCTCCCGCCCTGCACGATCGCCTGGAGGTGATCCGCATCCCCGGCTATTACGACGCCGAGAAGATGGAAATCGCCAAGGGGTACCTCATCCCCAAGCTGCGTGAGCAGAGCGGCCTGGCCGCCGGCCAGCTGGATCTCCCCGCCGACGTGCTCGGGGCCGTCATCCGGCGCTATACCCGCGAGGCCGGGGTGCGCAACCTGTCCCGCCAGATCGCCAAGATCGCCCGCAAGCGGGCCCGCGAGGTGGTGGAGGCCGCCGAGGCGGCTCCGGTCCGCAAGGCCGGCAAGCCCGGCAATGAGGCCCGGACCGCCGCCGGCAGGAAGGGCCGCGCCGGGCGCGCGGCCTCCGATGCCCTGAAGCCGCTCACCAGGGAAAGCCTCCTCGACTACCTGGGCGTCCCGGTGCGCCAGGAGCGCACGGTGCCGGAAACGGCCAACCCCGGCGTGGTCACGGGGCTGGCGTGGACGCCGGTGGGCGGCGAGATCCTGCGGGTGGAATGCACCCTCCTCTCCGGCCGCGGACGCATGCACCTGACCGGGAACCTGGGCGAGGTGATGAAGGAATCGGCCCAGATCGCCCTGACCTTGGTCCGCGAGCGGGCCCGCCGCTACGGCATCGATCCCGCCCTCTTCCAGAAGACCGACATCCACCTCCACGTTCCGGAAGGCGCCATCCCCAAGGACGGCCCTTCCGCCGGCGTGGCCATGACCTTGGCCCTCCTGTCGGCGATGACCCGCCGGAAGGTGGATCCCAAGCTGGCCTTCACGGGGGAGATTTCCCTGGTGGGCAAGATCCACGCCGTGGGCGGCCTGCCCGAGAAGGCCCTGGCGGCCCTCCAGGCCGGCGTCACCCGGGTGGTGGTCCCCGCCGAGAACAGCCCCGAGGTGCGCGACCTGCCTCCCGAGGCCAAGAAGGGTTTGCGCATAGACCTCGCCACCCATATCGACGACCTGCTGGCCGAGCTCCTCAAGCCCGCGGGACATCCCCGCGTGGAAACCGGAGCCGGGCCCGGCAAGACGTCCAGGCCGGCCGGCTCCGCCAGACCCTCCGGTTCCGACAAGGCCGGGGGCGGCAACCCCGCCAAGCCCGGCAAGGCCCTGGCGAAGACGGCTACGAAAACGAAGGTCCGCGGCGCAGGGCGATGAGCGGGGAGACGGGAGATCTCGCGCGCAACCGCGACGCCATCGAGGCTCGCATCCGTGCCGCCTGCCAGCGGTCCGGGCGCGACCCCTCCGGCATCCGCCTCATCTGGGTCAGCAAGACCCATTCCCGGGAGCGCATCCTGGAGGCCCTGGCGCTGGGGGCCCGCATCTTCGGGGAGAACCGCGTGCAGGAGGCCCTGGAGAAGTTCCCGCTTCCCGATCCCGGGGCCTACGAGCTGCATCTCATCGGCCGGCTGCAGAAGAACAAGATCCGCAAGATACTGCCCCTGGTCACGGCCATCCATTCGGTGGACTCCCCGGAACTGCTGGAGGCGGTGGATCGCATCGCCGGGGAGCTGGGCCGGCGGGTCGACGTCTTCCTCCAGGTCAACACCTCCCGCGAGCCCAACAAGGGCGGCTTCGAACCGGAGGACCTCTCCGCCTGGGCCAGGAGCCTGCCCCGCGAACCCGCGGGGACGGCCTGGAAGCAGATCCGCATCGTCGGCCTCATGACCATGGGCCCCTTGGAAGGCGGGCCCGAAGCCGCCCGCCCCTGCTTCCGGGACCTGAAGGCGCTGCGCGATTCGCTCCGCGGCCATCCCGCCCTGCCCGACCTCGCCTGGCTCTCCATGGGCATGACCGACGATATCGATATCGCCGTCGAAGAAGGGGCCGACTTCCTCCGTGTGGGCACTGGGCTCTTTGGCACTCGATAAACGAGACGGAAATCGCCCTAATGGCGCTGCGCGCCAAAGGGGCGATTTCTCGCCGACTCTCCTCGCCGGCTAACGCCAGCTCGGAGCTCTCACCTTACTAGAACGTGCATCACGGCCGGGTCTCTGTCTGTATATCGGCACTTCGCGCTCCCACTCTGTCGGAACAGCGCCTCCCTGGCTCAGAGTCGAACGATTGTTTTGCGGCATTCCATCCTCATTCCCCAGGGGACAGGAATTACGGTATTCGGAGGGAGTCGTAGGGCCTCGATCTGACTATTTTTTACACATGCCTCGATTCACAACTAGGCACATGTCTTCGCATTTCCGTCTCGCACGCCCGTGCCAGATTGGTGGGAGCCCGCAGGCCCCGCTAGGGGCCGAGGAGACCCGGCGAGAAACTATCCCCTTTGCGCGCAGCGAATTGGGGATAGTTTCCGTTCGTAAAACAAAAGAAAGGGTCTAAGATGATCACTCCGCTGGACATCCGCAATCATGAGTTCTCGACCAAGATGCGCGGCTATGATCCGGACGAGGTCAAGGCGGTGCTGGACAATATCGCCAAGGACTTCGAGGAGGTCACGCGGCAGAACACCCAGCTTTCCGAGCGGCTGAAAATCGCCGAGGAGCGCCTCAACCACTATCGACTCATCGAAAAGACCCTCCAGGACGCCGTGATCACCATCCAGAACACCCTGGAAGAGAAGCGCAAGGTGGCCCAGCAGGAGGCGGAGGCCATCATCCAGGAGGCCCGCCAGCGTGCCAACGACGAGCTGCTCTCCTCCCGCGAGCGGACCGGGGAGCTGCGGGCCGAAATCTACACCCTCGAGAACCAGAAGATGCAGTTCTTCATGCGCTTCCGGAACCTGCTCCGCAGCCAGGGCCAGATCCTGGAAGCCATGATGGAGGCGGAGGAGAAGGAGATGCCTCCTGTCGTGCCACCTTCCGCCCCGGAGGCGGAGACCCGCCTGGCGGGCCGGCCCCGTCGGCCCGATCGCGGCTAGCGGTCCCGGCGGCCGCACGGCGGCCCGATCGCGGCTGGGTGTCTCGGAGTCCGGGAGCCCGCCGGTTGCAGAAAGCCGCTGGAAGTTGACAGTATTACTCCTTGGATTCGCGCGTGGAACCGAAGTATATTGCCGGTTACAGGGTGAGCCGTGGCTCCGACCCGGCCCGCGTCCTAGGAAGAATAGAGAGGGAAGGTAGAGTTCGATGTCTCAGGTTGACGCAAGCAAGGGTTCGTGGTTTTTGAAGACTTTGGGGATTATCACGGTGGTGGGGATTCTGATCGCCGTCAGCCGCATCGTGCTGAAGGTGTTCAGCGAGGGCGACAGCGGCGAGCCCGACGCTCCCCAAGGCGTTTAAGACCCGAACCGGCCCTGTTCCCGGCCGCATAGACCAGGCCGGCGGTTCCGCCCCCGTCCCCGCCCTGCGCGGGGAAAATTAGTTTCACCGCATGTCGTTCCGCCGTTTCCAACCCGATCCGGCCCTGGCCCCCCTGATGGAAGAATGGCGCAAGGCCCAGCTCGAGCTGGCCTCCCGCGCCCTGCTTCGCCCCCTGGATCCCCTTCCCCGCTTCGTGGCCGGCGTGGATTCGGCCATCGCCCCGGACGGCGGGCATATCCTCTCCGCGGCGGTGGTCTGGGACCGGGAGCTGCGGGTCCCCGTCGAGATCGCCCACGGCTCCGCGCCCCTCTTGCACCCGTACATTCCCGGTTACCTGGGAATCCGGGAGGGGCCCGCCGTCGTCGAGGCCCTCGGGAACCTCCAGACCCCGTTCGGCGCCGTGCTCTTCGACGGCATGGGCATCGCCCACCCCCGCCGCTGCGGCATCGCCGTGCAGGTGGCCGTGCGCCTGGACGTTCCCGGCGTCGGGGTGGGCAAGAGCCGCCTGTACGGCCGGCATGCGGAGCCCGGTCCGACCGCCGGCGACGCGGAGATCCTGCTCGACCACCGGAACGCGGATGCGCCCATCGGCTGGGTCCTGCGCACCAAGCCGAAGACGCGCCCCGTGTACGTGAGCCCGGGGCATCGGGCCGACCTCGACACCTCCCTGGCCCTGGTGAAGGCCTGCCTGGCCGGCTATCGCCTGCCGGAGCCCACGCGCCTGGCGGACCGCGAGGTGGCGGCCTATAAGGCGCGCTGGGCCGCTTCCCGATCGGCCACCCCGCCCTGAGGCCCGTTCCCGAAGGTCCCCGGGGGATCCACAGGGACTCGGAGCGGGGAAAAGTTTTACCTTTTCCGCCAACCGGGAGTCCCTATGTGGAAAGTCGATACGGAAGCCTTCGTGGAAGTGGATGGCGTGAAACGCTACGGGAAGATCGGCGATCGATGGCTCAAGGATATCCCGCGCGAGGAGCTGGAGGAGCGGATGTGCCGCCTGGCGCGGGAACTGGAGGCCGAGCGGGCCGCCCATGAGGAGACCATCCAGCTGGCCGCGGCCCGGTACTGCGCCGGGTGAGGCGGCGGGGACGTCCCAGGAAGGTTACGGAAACGCCGCGGGAGGAGTCCAATAGCCGGCACTGACAGGTCGGTCAGCCGACACCATCCCGATCCCGAAGGAGCGACCATGCCCAGGAAGAATCCCGAAGTGACCTCCGCCAAAGTGGCCAAGATCGCCGCCAAGCTGCTCTCCGATCCGAAGGCGTCGAAGCAGGTGAAATCCCTGGCGGGCAGCGCCCTCACCCAGCGGCCGGACAAGAAGAATAAGCGTTAGCCCGGATTCCCCGGACAGCCTGCGGGCAAGAAACCGCGTCATCTGGGGTGGATATCATTGGATGAGGCTTGGGTCGGTTCCGAGGAACGGTACTTTTATGTAGTATCCGTGGCCGTAACTGGGCGGACCCGCCACCATGAGACGTCCTCGGAAATCTACGCCGAATAACGTATTTGCCCACACCGTGCCCTGCAGGCCGGCGTTGAACCGGCCTTGGCCGAATTCCAGCACAGGTCCCGCGCCGTAGCCGAGAAGGTACACGCCTGTCTGCGCCTCCGTGTATAGCCGCCAGGTCCCGGGAGACTGCCATTCCAAGGCATAATCGATCCCCAGCGGGATCGGCGTTTTATTGTAATCGAACCAATACGAGCCTTCGAGCGCGATGCTGAAACGGGTCGCGCCGCCGCCGTAATTCCATTGGAGCATGGGACCGATGAAAAGCATGGGTTCGGCTCCATGCGTCCGGACCGGGGCCAAGGCGAGGGAAACAGCAAGAATCAGGGCGGCCACGATGCTGGCGCCGAGGTTTTCCGGATGGAATCTCCGGAGAGTTTTTGAACTCATCAAATGGTGATTTCCGGGATGTCAGGGACGCCTGCCGGCCACGCTACCCTCCGCCGGATACCCATGCTCGTAACGCAGCGTCTGCATCAGATTGCCGGCGCTGTCGTAGAGCAGCCGCTGCCCGTGCAGCAGGCCCTTCTGGTACTGCGCCGTCTCCCGGGGCTGGCCGCGATCCCCGAACTGCCGCCATTCCCCCGTGCGCTTGCCGTCGGCATAACTTCCCTCGGAGGCCAGCTTGCCGTTGGCATGCCAGCGCGTGAAGGACTGGGCCTGCCCTTCCCGGTACACCGCCAGGGATTTGCGCTTGCCGTCCGGATAGAAGGCCCAGGTCTCCCCGTCCGGCGTCCCGCCCTTGTAGCGGGCCCGTTCCACCAGGCGTCCCAGGGAGTCGAGGGTCTCCACCTCGCCGGCGCCGTCCCGGAAGAAGCCCCGCTCCCGCAGCCTCCCGGACTTGTCCCAGGCCCATAGGCTGTCGGAGGCGGCGCCGTGGACGAAGGCCTTGCGGGAGGCGCGCTCGCCTCCGGGATGGAAGGTCTCCCACACCCCGTCCCGCTTGCCGGCGGAATCGAAGGTCCCGGTCTCCTCCACGCCGCCTTCCACGTTCTTCTTCACATAGGGTCCCACCGGAACGCCCGCCCGGCAGGCATAGTCCTCCTTGGGCGTGTCGCCGGCATGGAAGCTCCGGTAGCGGCCCTCGGCATTGGTCGCGAAGCAGGAGTTCTCCTCCAGCAGATCGCCCTTGGGGCCCCATCGCTTCCAGGTGCCGACCTCGCTCCCTCCGCGGAACTCCCCCTGGGCCCGCAGCTCGCCGTTCTCGAAGTACTCGGTCCAGGGACCTTCCTTGAGATCGTCCTTGAACTCCCCCTTGGAGGCCACGGCGAACTGGTTGAAATAGATCTCCCAGGGCCCTTGGCGCTTGCCGTCGACGTAGTCGCCGACGGATTTCTTCTGGCCGTTATGCCAGAAATCCTGGTAGCGGCCGTGGAGCACCCCCTGCTTGTACTGCGCGTCCTTCTCGAGCTTCTCGTTGTAGAAATAGGTCCGCTCCCGCGTCAGGTGGGCGGAATCGCGGGGGCCCAGGATTCCGTAGGTGCGGATCACCTTGGGCTTGCCGCTGGGATAGGCGGACTCGACCTTGTCGCGGCAGCCGGGGAAAACCGCGAGGAGAAAGGTGCAGAGAAGGAGCCGGCGGATCCCGTGGGGCATGCGCCATGGAAAATAGGAAGAAATAGGGGCGGCGGGTCCTCGGGCGCGGGTCGGCCGGACCGGGTCGGAATCAGGGAATCACGCCCAACCGCGAAGGCAAGGAATCATCGCGGGCGGTCCCGGTGCCGTCCGGGTTTTCGGGATACCATTCGGGTCCCGGCCCTGCCCTCCATTCCGCCGGGAGATCGCGGAGGAATTTCCCATGACCCCGATGGATGCCCTCAAGGAGACCGGCCGTTCCGCCGGAAGCATGCGCGAGGCGGCCGGGGACGAGCCCGGCGCTGAAGAGCTGGGCGCGGGCGGGGAGCGCCGGTCCGGGAAACCCGCCCCAAGATCGGCATCCGATCCGATCGTCGACGTCCACGGCGAGCCCTCTTTCGCCCTCGGCAACCGGGACGTGGAACTGTTCGTCACCCGCCGGGGCGGGCATCTCGCCCCCGTGCGTTTCCGCCTGGGCCGGCGCTGGGTGCAGCCCTATGCCCTGGCGCCCTGGCTCCCCGGCGAGATCAATCCCGCCCTGCCGCCCGTGCTCAAGGTGCTGCGCGGCGATTACCTGTGCCTCCCCTTCGGCGGCGGCAAGGGCATCAAGGACCCCCATGGCGAGACCGCCAACGAGGCCTGGACCCTGGCCCAGGCGGGATCGGGACGGCTCGTCCTCGACATGCAGGTGAAGGCGCCGACCTGCCAGGTGCGCAAGATCCTCAGCATCCGGGAAGGCCATCGGGCCGTGTACCAGGAGCATCGCATCGAGGGGCTGCAGGGGCGCTTCAATTACGGCCATCACGCCATCCTGCAATTCCCGGAGGGCGGGCCGTTCCACGTCAACGTCAGCCCCTTCAGGTTCGCCGGCGTGAAGCCGGATCTCTTCTCCAATCCCCTGCAGCGCGAATACGGCGCGCTGAAAACCGGCGCCGTGTTCAAGTCCCTGGAAAAGGTGCCGCTGGCCACGGGCGGGACCACGGACCTCACCCGCTATCCCGCCCGCCAGGGTTTCGAGGACCTGGTGATGATGGCCGCGAAACCCGGGGACTTCGCCTGGACGGCCGCCACCCTCGACGGCTATGTGTGGATTTCCCTCAAGGATCCGCGTACCTTGCCTTCCTCCCTGTTCTGGATCACCAACGGGGGCCGGCACGGCGAGCCCTGGAACGGCCGGCATCTGCGGCGGCTGGGGCTGGAGGAGATCTGCGGGCATTACAGCGATGACCTGGAGACCTCCCGGCGGGATCTGCTGAAGGCGCGGGGCATCCCCACCACGGCCAATTTCCGGGCCCGGGAGACGAAGTCGATCCGGGTCATCCACCTGGCGCATCCGGTGCCCAAGGCCTTCGGGCGGGTGGAATCCGTCGAAAGGGCCGTGAACGGGACGGAGATCACGGTGCGGGGCCAAAAGGGGAAGGTGGAGATTCCGGTGGATTGGAACTTCCTGCACGGCTGAAAATCCCGGCGGAAAGGCGGGAATCGCCTTGGGGAATGAAGTCAATAAAAAGCGGGGGGGAGTCCCCGCCCCGCCCGGGAACCAGTGCTAGTTTTAACCCGTCGGCGAGCGTCGGGGATGGAGGGATTGGACATGACGGAAGCGGTCGCGGCGGTTCCCAAGGTGAGCAAGAAGCCCAACTTCAAGGCCGCCATCGAGGCGGGCGAAGGCATCCTGAGGCTGGCCCCGTGCTGGGTGCCCCGATCCTTCCTGATGCCGGGCAAGCGCCTCAAGCTGCATCCCGACGATTACTACGCCCTCGGCGCCCATCGCGGCGGCATCGACGAGCGCTGGTTCGCCTCCACCACCGAGGCCGGCAACGACAACCGCGCCGACGACGAGGGCCTGTCCTACGTGGTCAGCGAGGGCGGGCGTTTCACGCTCCTCGAGGCCGTCGCCGCCGAGGGCCCCCGCCTCATCGGCCGGAAGATGTGGGACAAGTACAAGCGCTGGCC
>CBILQL010000049.1:0-13506 GCA_966238865.1 uncultured bacterium | reverse complement strand
CCATCGCCGCCCTGGCTGCCCGCTGGGGCGTCTCCACGTCCCTCTTGACCCGCTGGTGCCGGGAGATACCCCCGCGCATCCCCGGGGCCTCCCTGGAGCCTCCAGACACGCCCAGGGCCCGCCAGGTATGGTATGTCCCCGAGGACGCCCAGCGCCCAGCCCCACGGCCTCCAGGACGGCCAGCGCGGTCATAGGGGGCCCTCCGACCTGGCGGGGGCCGGCATCGTATCCATCACCGCCGCGACGAATTCCGCCGCGACGAACGGATTGATTGCATTGCCGTAGCCCCGCAGGAGTCCCACGCGGCCGGGAACCCCATGAGCCAGCGGGAATGAGCCGGGTTCAATGCGCCGCGCTTTTCCGTCGAGGCAGGGGAGGATGTCGAAGGCGTCCCAATAGCCAAGGCCGCGTCCGCCGGCAGGGCTCCACCCGCTTGATTCGGGCCGCCGTTGCTCCCGTCCGTGGCCCGTGGGGAATTCCAGCCTACCAAGTGCGCAACCTGGTTCGGTAGCTGCTCGCCCTTCTTCCCGCCTCCCCGTTCCTCGTAGCTCTTGAGGTTCGGGTGCCGGAAATCCCTGGCCGCCGGCGCTGCCCAGCCAGCCATCAATGCCGCTGTCGAAAGGTTCATTCCGCCCCGGTTCTCCCGCTGCAAGCGAGCTTCCGGAGTTTCCACGTTGCTGGTGCTGTCTATCGCTCCTGGCGTAGGCCACCCAGTAAAGCCGCTGTCGGATGTTCGGCGCGCCGACGCCCGCAGAGCACAGATCCGAGGCCCCGACAGCATATCCCAATGCTTCCAGGTCAGATCGTACTCCAGCGAGCCAAAGGCGGCCATCCGCTGAAGCAACCTGTTCTCCAAAGACAACTGGAGGGCGGCACTCGGCGATGAGGCGGCGGAACTCGGGCCAAAGATGGCGGGCGTCTTCCACCCCTTTCCTTTTACCGGCCGCCGAAAAAGGCTGGCATGGGCAAGAGCCTGTCCAGACAGGGAGATCGGCAGGCCATCCGGCAAGCTGGAGGGCAAGATCCCACCCTCCGATTCCGGCGAAGAAGTGAGCGCGTCCAACCCCGGCAAGGTCGTTTGCTCCAAGCTCGGAGATGCTTTTCTCGTTGACCTCACCATCTGCGATCCATCCTTCCTTCATCAGTTCCCGGAGCCAAGCGGCGGCCGGGCGGTCGATCTCGTTGTAAAATGCTCCTGGGCCCGCCCCCTCCCGGCCTCCTGGGGGGTTAGTCGGGGTCATGGGACCCCCCGTGTGCGCGGTTTGATCTCCCCATATTCCGGGATTATCTGGCGCGGGATGCGCTTGAGAAACACCACATCATGATCATCAGGATTGCTCTCCATGGTGGTCCCAGCGCAGTAAATGAGCTTGCGCCCGTCGTAGGGTGGGAGGCTGCGGTACACCTCGGGCGTGAGAATGTTTTTCCCGCGCAATGAGGTATCATGTACGTCACCCCCGTAGATGAGGTAGAGTCCGACGCCATTCCTAGATCCGATGAACGGCCTATTTTCCGGCGTGTTATTCGGCAGCGGCTCCCCGGTTTCGAAGAACCAGAGAAAGCAGGCGAGATCATCATAACTTACGTCGCCGCGGATTTTTCCCTGCTCGTCAAAGAGCGGGTCCCCCAGCTCGCAGAATCGAAACATTCTAGACGCCCCCTTCCGCCGCCCTTGGTGGGGGATCCGAAACATCCTCACCGGATCCGATACACCGATTGACCCATGGGCGGGACTTGACGCGACGCTCGTTGTGCGGCTTGATCTTTCCGTCCTCGACACGCACAAGCTGATTGCAGATCGGGCACCTCATCTTAGGTCCCCTTCCGCCGCCCCATCAGGAGGGATGGGTAACGCGGGAGATACGGGGGCAGGAATCAGGCCGCCGCACTCCATGCAGAGCAGGGTGTCGGCGTGCATGTACTTCCTCCCGTGGCCAGGCTGGGGGCATTCCGGGCGCCCCCTGGAGGCGTCAGCCGGCCCGGGGTGGTGGTCTGTCCTCATTTCTCACCGCCATTCGAGAATCGATCGACGCCGATCAGCGCCGCAACTGCAAGCTCAATCACGAACAGGGAGGAGGATAGCAGGCCATCCAACCCCAGGAACTTCCAGGCCATCCACGGACCCGCAACCAGGATAGACAGGGCCAAGGAGAGGGTCAGGCAAGCCAGCAGGACGATACCCGCGAATCTCAGTCCATCACCCACGGCCACCCCCATCCCGGGTTGACTCCCCGGAGAGCTTTTCCAGGGCTATGGCGATGCGGGTCAAGGCGTCGGCCTGCCGGTCGCCGTTGGCGTTGGCCTTCTGCCAGTGGGGCTCCAGCCATTGGGCGCCCTTGCGATCCTTCAGGACCATGTGGAGCAGGTAGAAGGCTCCGATGAATGAGGCCAGGCCGGAAGCGACCCCGGCAAGAATTGCAGTCATCATTTCGCGTCTCCTTGGTTTGTGGTGCCCGCCTCGGGATCAGCCGGCGTGGGCTCGGCCAACGCCAATTCGATTCGCTGGGAATGCGCCCATTCGCCCGCCGTGTTTTCCTGGCCCACGGCATAGCAAAGCTCTCCAGGCTTCACCTTGCAGATTGGGCAGGTGACCTTGAGGGCTGCGAGATGGCGCTTTACCCAGGCATGGCCGCGCCCGCCCGGGGAGGCGGACGGGGCCGGGGGCTGGCCGCGCAGGCGGGCAAGGGCGGCCTTGTCCCCCTCGGAAGGGGTCCCGATGTCATGCCCAGCGTGGGAACCTGCGGCGGTGAAATCCAGGAGGCTGGAGGCCCGTACGTTGCAGGTCCGGCAGAAGGGCCCGGCCTTGTCCCCCTCCGGGGGCGCGGCGGGCCCTATCTCGTCCAGGATTTCCAGCGCCGCCCCGGCTATTTCTCCTGGATCTCCGTATTCCGGATCGTCGTCGTCCCAATCCCGGATGCGCATCAAAAGGTTGCGCAATTCTTTCATGCTATTCATGATTTCGCTCCTTCGGTGGTGGGCTGGGACCCTTCGGCGGGGGCCGCCGACTTGGATACGAACAGCGGGTGGGCGGGGGCCGGGCAGATTTCGGCCAACTTCCGGCTGGAAAGGGTGAGGCCCCAAGGGCCCACCTTCAGCACCTCGGGCGCCACGCAGAACGGCCCGTCTGCGATATCGAATCCCGAATACTTGCAGCCTTGGCATTCGCGCTTTTCCCCGCTACGGTCGTGCTCGATGGCCTTGTCGGCGGGCATGGTGCGCCAGTCCGGCCACTTCCGCGCCTCGTTTTTCGCCTGCTTCGCGGTCAGGGCAGCGATTATTTCGTCGGGCGAAGCTCCGGAGCGCCAAGCGCCATCCAGGGCCAGGATGGCCACGTCGATCCACTCCTTCAGGTCACCGGGGTCAGCCTCGATTTCCAGCAACTCCTTCCGGATATGGTCTACGACGCCCTTGGCACGTGCGCCGGGGCCGAAGGTCTTTTCCGACCACGCAGCTTGACGGGCGAGATGGGCGCGGAAGTCGAAGGCCTCCGCTCCCCCAACCGTCAAGGATTCGTTGACAGTTGCTGGGGCGGCGCGGCCCTCAGCCCGCAGCTTGTAGTAGCAGCTGTCGCAGATGTCGCCGGGGATTACCGGCTCGGTCTTGCAAAGCCCGCACAGGTCGGTCGTGCCGCTCATGATTTCGCTCCTTCGGTGGTGGGCTGGGACCCTTGGGTAGCTTCTGGGTTACGGGGGTTGGGCCCTTCGCCCGGGGCGGGCTCAGGGGCGCGGGGGCGCGCCTGCGGAGCTTCTTCCCACCTAAGGCACCTATCCATGCTGGTCAAGGCCATCCCGAGGTATTTTTTCGCCCCCCTCCTGCCTTCGAGGAAGTCGCGGGTGCAGTTCACCAGAACCGCAGCCCCTGCCTCCAGTTCCAGGGTGCGCATGTCCCGAGCCGAAGGCTCCCCGAGCCCCGCGAGGGGTTCCCCCTCCTTGCCCCCATCCCCGGGGGGGCCGGCCAGGGAGGCGCGGATGATTTCCAGTTGCGGGCGCAGGTAGGTAATCAGGACATCATCGCCTCCGTACAACTCGACCGTGTCGCAGGTCACAATCAGATCCTGTACCGCCTCCCTGGCCGCCTTCTCTATGGGGGACGCGGGGGCGGCGTCTCGGAACTTTACCAGGTCGGCGATGTGGAACAATACCTCGGTGTGCAAGTCCATCCCGGGCGTCAGGTCGGAATAGGGGCGGGTATCCTCCTTCCCCTCGATGTAGGTGCAGACCTTGCCCAGGGTGGTGATCAGTGCCTCCAGCTCCGGGCTGGGGGACGCGGGGGCGGGGGCCGGGATTTTCTCGTTGAGGCCCCGGGCGTGGAACTCGGCCAGCAGGGATCCGCGCAGCGTGTACAGCTCCTCCTCGGTCAGCGCCTCCACTCCGGGAGCACGGGGAGAGGGGGCTGGGGAGGTGCTGCGGAGGCGGCGGACCTCGGCAATGAGGGAAGGATACTGCTTGACCAGAGCCTCGTAGATGGCGAGGCCGCGCTCACGCTGGGCTTTCGTGGACCAGGACTGCATGGCCACGCCCATATCGATGATGTCCAGGGCCTCCAGGTCCAGGGCCCCAGGAGCGGCCACGGGGGGGGCGCGCTTGACCCCTTCCTGGACGGCCGCGCATTCGTCGCAGGGCTGGCCCGGCATCTGCCAATGAGGGCATGGCGTCGGAGCCGGTTGCGGGGAGACTGGAGCCCCGGGGGTGGGGGCGAGCAGGGAGCCAGGGCGGGCACGCTCCTTTTCCACCGCTTCGTCGCACTCGCGGCCCTTGTGGATGTCGCACCCGGCGGCATCTGCATCGCTCCAGCCCTCGCTCTGGGCGCCAGCATAGAAGCCGTTGCGGAAGATCATTTCGTCCCGTTCTTCGTTCGTCATCTCAAGTTCCTCTCTCTTGGGGTTCGACCACCTCGCGCATGCGGACCCATTCCCATCCGTATTTGAGGGATGGCGGTCTATCGGGCTTCGCTTCAAAAACACCGGAAGGGTTCCCGCCGTGGTACAACACCCAGCACTCCCGCCCCTGGGAGGGCTCCGCAGGCTGGCCCACCTCCCGGAACTCCCGCACGCTCGCGGGGTGCATCCCGTCCCGCATGGATTGAGCGTCCGCCTCCGCTGCCGCACGGGTGTCATGGGCCATGCAACCATCAATAGTGGTGCCGTCAGGAGTGGCGATGTAGCAGGGTGACCCTCCGCTTCGCTCCGGGGCGGCTGGCGCCGCCGGGAACAGCTCATCGAACAGCCCTAGCACTTCACCCGACGCCTTGCACCGGGTAGAATGCTTGTCCTTACTCTCGCAGTCGTCCGCGTGGATAAGCGCATCCACCAGCACGATCTTTTCCCGCAATTCCTTCAGCCGGCCCCCGACAGGCAACCCGGTCCCCTCTTGGTGGGTGGTCATTCCGTCACCGCCGGGAGAAGGTTCTGGAACTTGCGGCCCGCGGAAATCTCGTAGAGCGTTTGCCGGCGCTGCGCGCTGTAGAGGTATGGCATGAAAACCTCGTCCATCTGCGCCATGCCGATTTCCACAAGGGCGAGCTGGGCGTCCACCCAATCCTTGAGGATGCGCCAGCCGATGCGCTTGGCTTGTGCTCGCGTTACGAAGCTGCGGCGGATGGATCCTTTCTTGCATTGCTGTTCCAGCAACTTGTATATCGACTCCTCGCGCATGGGCAGGGAAAACGGCAGTTCCGAATCACCCATGCGGAGCATGAAACAGAGCGCGGAAACCTCACCAGTCGGATCGTACTCCTTCATGATCTTGGACGCGCCTTTGCGCGCCAGCAGGGCCTCAATCTCCCCGATGGTTTTCTCTGATGTAACCGTCGTCGTGTAGTTTTTTATTGCCATACCCTCTCCCTTTGGTTTCAGTGTTTCCAGGTTCACGCCGGGAACTGCCGGATGCGCAGGTCCTCCGGAATCGATTCCAGGTCCTCGCCCTTGTCCCGGGACCCGCCGAGCTGCTTGAGGAAGAACGGCACGCCCGCATCCCTGCACTGGTCCCGCAGGCTCCGCGCCCACTCCAGGCGCATCGGCCGGGCACCATGGCCGCTCTCACCGCCGCAGATGACCCAGGAGATGCGCGGGCCGCCCGGCTCGCGATTGCCGCACAGCGCGCCCGCTAGGGCATCGTATCCCACGCCGAGCTCGTCGGTCTCCGGGGTGATGCGCCGCAGGTTCACGTGCTCCAGCAGGGGCTCGCAGGACAGGAACCGCACCGCGGCCGGGGTTTGCAGCAGCAGGGGGATCCGCTCGTCGGCGGCCCGCTGGTCCTCCACGGACACGCCGAGCCAGAGATTCTGGAGGCCGGTGGCGCCACGGTGGCCGGCCGCCAATGGGTATCCGGGGGCGTCCGGGGAATCAGCGAACCAGACCCGGCCCGCGCCCTCGCTGTCGAATCTGAGCCGAGGCATCAGGTAGGCCATACGGTCTGCGCGCTTGGTGAGAACCTGGAAAGTGTGCCCGTAGTCTCGCGCATCGCACATCCGGACCACGTTCATGACGCGGGCGATGTATTCGTCCGGCACATCCTTGTGGAACAGGTCGGACATGCTGTTCACGAAAATCCGCTTCGGCTTCTTCCACTTCAGCGGCTCTTCCAGCTTCTCCGGAACCAGGCGGACGTCGAACCCCTGCTCGAAGGGATGCCCAGGGATTCCGCGCCACCGCTCCGCGAAGGTCTCGGCGTAGCAATGCCGGCATCCCGCGCTCACCTTTGAGCAGCCCCGCACCGGGTTCCATGTCGCGTCAGTCCAACCGATTTTGCTGTTCTCGCTCATGCTCCTGCCTTGGTAAAGGGCTCGAACCCCGGGCCCTGGGTGATGGTCATCCAAGCGTCGTCCCAGCCCCGCGCCTCGATGTGGTTGAACATCTTCCGCTCCCAGCCGAAGGCCTCGCCGAAGATGCGGTCCAGGCCGAACCGCTTCCCGGCGATGAGCGGGCAGCCCTCGGTGTCGGCCGCAAGGTTCCCGGTGTGGATGTAGACGAACTCGAAGCCGGGCACGCCGGTGATCCAGATGACCTCGCGCTTGAACTTAGGGCTCGCCCGCTTCGCCAGTTTGTACCGGCCGGCCGGGATGCAAGTCTGGCCGTGCACCTTCACGCCCGGGGGACGGATGCGGTCCTCCAGGCTCACGCAGGGCCAGAGGTCCCCGTCCACGATGTACAGGCCCGTGGTGCTCTGCTCGGTGTAGGCGGTTCGGTGGAGGTTGATTTCGGTTTTCATGCCACCGCCTCCGCGCGTGCCGCGCCAACCAGGTTCGCCCGCACCAGGGCCTCTGCCACGGGCGGGCACACGCTGTTTCCGATCTTCGCCACCTGCTGCGACTTGGTGCCGGTCAGGATGTAGTCGGCGGGGAAGCCCTGGGCCTTGGCGAGCTCATGCGGGGCCAGCATGCGCATCAGGATGTCGGCGATCGCATACTCCACGCCCGCGATGCGTACCAGGACCAGGCTGAACCGGTCCCGGCTGGTGATGGCGCCCAAGGGTGCGCTCAGGGGCTGGCCCAGGGCGGTTCCGTAGTACTTCAGGAGGAAAGCCGCCACTAGACCGAAGTGCCCGCCGGCGCCTCCCGCGCCCGCGGTGACGGTATGCAGAGGCTCACCCAGGCCCTGGCCCACGGAATTCGCGCGAAACTTGGTCAGGAACACCGCGGCCACGGAATGGTGGTCCACCTTGGTCACGGTGCCGAGCGGCTGGTGCAGGGATTGCCCCACCACGCCCCCGTAGTGCTTGTTCAGGAACGCGGCCACCAAGGCGAACTTTCCGCCGCTGGCCACCACGGTGCCCAAGGGGGCGTTGATGTCGAGGACGCGGGGTGCCTGGCCCCGCCGTTCCCCGTATCCCATCTGGATCAGGTAGGGGACTGCCAGGGCCTTTTCGCCCCGGTTCGCCCCGGTGATGGTGCGCATGGGCTCGCGCAGGCTCTCCACCCGGCCCCCGTGGGTCAGGTTGACCAGGAAGGGCTCGCCCACGAACCTGGGCAGGCCGAAGGCGATCCGCTGCTCCGTGGCCGGCGCCAGCGGGCGCTCCCGGTCGAAGATGGACCGACACGGGATCGACCAGTCGATGCACTCCGCGGCCGTGCGCCAGGGGCGGGGCCGCCCCGGGCCGTGCGAGGGCTCCGGCCACCGGATAGGCATGCCGTCCCGGCGCGCGACGATGAAGATGCGCTTGCGGGAGGTCGGCGCCCCGAAGTCGGCGGCGTTCAACACCTTCTTCTCCAGGCGGTATCCCAGGCGCTCCAGCTGGCCGGCCCACCGGGCGAAGGTTTCCCCGGCCCTCGCCTTGATGGGCATATCGTCCGGCCCCAGGGGCCCCCAGGTCAGGAATTCCGGCACGTTCTCGAGGCAGATGACCCGCGGCCGCACCTGGCGGGCCCAGGCCACCACGACCCAGGCCAGGCCGCGCACCCGGGGGCTGACCGGCTTCCCGCCCTTCGCCCGGCTGAAGTGTCGGCAGTCCGGGGAGGCCCAGAGCAGGCCCACAGGGCGCCCGCCGGTCACCTCCCGTGGCCTTACCTTCCAGACCGATTCCTGGAAATGCTGGGTCGCCGGGTGGTTCTGGGCGTGCATGGCGATGGCCGCCGGATCGTGGTTGATGGCGATGTCCGGGGACCGGCCCAGGGCCGCCTCGATGCCGATGCTGGCGCCGCCGCCGCCTGCGAAGCTGTCCACGATGATTTCCCCTGGCAGGAGGTCCAGTCCCGGGAGGCGGAAGGCGAGCTGGTTGGAATTGGTGCGGCGGACCATCAGGCGGCCTCAGCTTTCTCATTCGCCTTGGAGGCCGCTCCGGTGAGTGCGGCGAACGAATCCAGGAAATGCCTTTCCGCAACCTTCGGTGGCCAAGGATGAATTCGAATCGATTCCGGCGCGGCAGCGAGACCCCAGGTTGAAACGTCGGCGTTGCACAGGTCCCTAGCCTCGGCCGCCAACATCACCAGGTCAGCCCTGCGGACCTCGTCCGGCTGGCCCATCGGCAACCCGAACTGCCTGGATATCACCATCCAAAGCCACTGTTCGTGCTGCTGGTATTCGGTAATCCTCCGCTTGAGCGGAGAAACCATGTCGCCCATATAGGCCTCGGTGGCATCGTGAAGCAGGGCGGTCAAACGATGTTCGGGATTGACCAGTTGAGAGACATAGACGGAATGCTGGGCCACAGAATAGAACTCCCGGCAATGCCCGCCGAAGCGGCACACCTGGGACAGCGCGTGGGCTATATCCTCGATGTCCAGCGGCTCCCTGTGCATGAAACCGAAGTCGAATCGGTGGCCGCGGTACGTCTGCATCCAGCTCATGCTGCCTCCTTTTTTCTGCGCTGAAGGCCGCGGCGGATGTTCCTCACCTGGGAAGGTGAGATTCCGAATCGCGCGGCGATTTCCTTGTTAGTTCCGGTGGCGCATCGGACTTGGTCCGCTTCTGCATCCGAGAGCTTGGAATTGAAGTGCTTCTCGCCTTCGAGATAGTGTCCAGAAGCCATGCGGTCGGCCATGTTCTGCAGATGGTTTCCCGCGCGAAGGTGCGCTGGGTTCACGCAGGGAGGATTGTTGCAGGAGTGCAGGACCTGCTGGCCCGGCTTGAGTTGCCCACCGTTCAATCGAAAGGCGACCCGATGGGCGCGGTCCTGGGTGTGGCCGCTGCGAATGCTGCCATACCCCTCCTTATCCCGGTTCCCCTTCCATTCCCAGCAGGCGTTTGGCGCCCCGGGGATGAAATGTCGCGCAAACCGTTCCTCCAGCGAGCCGTGAAGGCAGGGGCGGCTGACGTCGACAGAGCCGGTACGCCATTGCCGCTGGTAGTGCAGTTTGCAAAGCCCTTTGCAGTGCGCCTTCCCCGCGCAGCTTTCGACTGCGCACTTCATTTTTCCACCGCCATGATATCGAACAGCGACGGCATGGCCTTCTGTTCTTCGGCGGCACGGCAATAATGGACGCCGTCGAAAAAGTATTGAGTGTTCAATTCCACTCCTGCACCGCGCCTGCCAAGCATTATGGCCCGATAGGGAACGGTCATCAGCCCACCGAACGGGTCGTACACCAATTCGTCGGGGTTGGAATATCTCGTGATGAGACGGTCAACAAGATCTTCTTGGAGAGGACAGACGTGTTGCTGTAACCCCCGTTGCGACTGGTTCCCGTTCAAGGTCCGCATGCGGTTGATGTCGTGCCAGACGTCCGGGTGATGGCTGCCCGGAGCCAGGGACATGAAGGTCGAGGGCAGGCAGCCGCGGCGGTCCAGCTCCTCTCCGATGCGGACGTGGAACTCGTAGTCATAGATGTTCGCCAGCGAGTACTCGGTGAAGGCTTTTGCCAGCTCGGCCGGCCCAAGCTTCGCCATTTCCTCCGGGGTCAGCTGGCGATTGCCGGAGGACCGCCAGAAGGCGTGCGCATCCGTCTGCCAGCGCGCCCGGGTGTATGCGCCCTCACCCTCCTTCGACTTGGTCACAGGGAGGTCGGCGTACCCGCGGCTGCGGTCGGTCTGCGGCTTGCGGAAGATGAGGACGAATTCCGAGCAGCCGGTCCCCATCTTGGTGCCATCCTTGCACTGCTCGCTCCAGCCCAGGCGATAGGTCTGGTTGTTTTCCCGCACCACGTCGGTGACCACGGTGATGAATCCAAGCTTCTTAAAGCCGTGCTTCTGGAAATGCAGGCTGGTCTCCTCGTGGAAGTTGTCGAGCGTCGGGAACCCCAGGTGGGTCACGTTCCCGAAGTTGATTCGGTCCTTCACGTGGATGGCCGCCACGCGCCCGGGCCGCAGCATGCGGAAGAGCTCTGGCGTCAGGAAATCCATCTGCTCCCAGAAATGCGCGTTGCTTTCGGTGTGCCCGAAGTCGTTGTAGCTTGGGGTGTACTCATAGTGATTCGCGAAAGGAATCGACGTGACCATCAGGTCCACCGAATCCGCCGGCCAGCGGCGGGCCTCCATCACCGTGTCATTGTTCGCCACCTGGAACCGGTCGCCGCGGACCTCGATGCGCTCGACGCCGATGGTGCGCGCCAGCACGTCTTGCATGGACAGGGTATTCAGGCCGTGCTCTTTCAGGATTTCCGTCATCTTCTCCACCGTTTCCTTGTGCTCATTCCACTTCCGCATCAGGTCCTTCAGGATTTCCCGCTCCGCTTCGCTGTAGATGATGTCGATGCGGACCACCTTCGTTTGCAGGAAGCGATAGATGCGGTGAATCGCCTGCAAGAAGTCGTGGAACTTGTACCCGATGCCCAGGAAGATGGCGCGGTGGCAATGGCGCTGGAAGTTGCAGCCGGAGCCGGCCAGGATGGGCTTCGCGCTCAAGATGCGGAATTTCCCGTCGCTGAAGTCGATAATCGCCTGCTCGCGCTCGTCCAGGCCCATGGAGCCGTAGACCGCGACCGCCTCCGGCATGGCCTCCTGGATGGCGCGGCGCTCGTCTTCGAGGTCGTGCCAGACAATGAAGTGATCTTCTGGGGCTTCGCTCACCAGGCGCGTCATGGTTTCGACGCGCGCTGGCAGACTGTCCCGCTTCTCGGTTGCGGCATCACGCAGGCCCATGGCCGCATCCTTGAACATCCGGACCTGCCCGTCCTTCTCTTCGCCGGCCAGGGCGTGATTGGTGGGCACCTCGTGGAACTGAACGTCCAGGGGTGGAAGCTCATAGCCTTCATCGGAAAACCCGAGGTCCGAGGGCTTCGAGATGAAGCAAGCCCAGCTATGGACCCACAACCAGAATTCCTTTTCCTTGTGCGGATACAAGGTCAGGTTGTTTGCCTGGGTGCTGTCTCGCTGGAAGAATCGCGTCAGGGCTTGCCCGGTGTCCATGATGCCCAGGAACCCAGCGTAGTGGATGAGCTCCTTCAGCCGGTTCGGCGCCGGCATGGCGGTCGCCACCAGCTTAAACCGAACCTCCGAGAACAGGGGCATGAAGGTTTGGAAGGTGTCGCTGCCGAAAGAGCGGAGGACGGCCGCCTCGTCCAAGGAGGAGGCGCCGAACTTCCGCGGGTCCACCTTGCCCTCGCGCACGCTCTCGTAATTGGTCAGGTAGAACTCGCAGCCGGCCCGCATGTCCGTGTGGTCCTGGATGAACTGGAAGTCCATGCCCAGCTTGGCGCCGTCGCGCTTGAACTCCTGGCGGACGCCCAGCGGGAGCACCACGAGGCCAGGGCCCCCGGTGAGCCGATGAATCTGCCGGAGCCATTCGGCCTGCATCAGGGTCTTGCCCAGGCCGAAGTTGGCGAAGATGGCCCGGCAGCCGCCGTAGACCGCCCATTGAACGATAACAGGCTGGTGTCGCCAGAGCAGCGGGTGGATGTCCGCAAGCTCGATTTCGAACCCCTTGGGCTGCGCGAGTTTGATCTTCCTCCGCAGGAAGTCGATGTAGGGGTCCGCCTGTGCAATCAATTCGGTGCTCATGAATACGCCACCCTCTGGATTCCGTAGTTTGCCTGAGCGGCTTTTGCTTCAGCCTTCGCCAGCAGCTTAGCGGCCACTTCAGCGGGAGATGCTTTCCGCTTTTGGTGGTAGCGCCGCCTCGCCGACTCCCGCTTGATGCGACGGACAACCTCCGGGTTCCTCTCCGCGTATGCCTTGTTCATGGCGCGCTTCTTCTCCCGGTTCTTCTCAACCCAGCGCTGCTTTGCTTCCCTAGCCTTGTCCCGGTTTTTCCTGCGCCACTCGCGGGCATTCGCGTTTGCAGCTTCCTTGCTCTTGTAGGCCATCAACGCCTCCCCCGCCGGCGGAACCATGCCACTGCCGCCGCGATGCACATCGCCACCATCACGCCAATCGGCAGGCACGTGGCGGCCGTCGCCAACAGCTTCCCCGGCTCCATCGGGCCCGTCATGGTGCCTCCACTTCAACTAGCTGCATCCAATCCGGCACCGGGGATTTCCCTGGGACCACAAGCTCGAGCAGGAACTTGTTCTGGTAGTGCGGATGCGTGAAGCCCTCGAAGGCCACCGCGCAGCCGGGATGCCACTTCACAACCTGGCCGGAGGTTCCGACCGGGATTTCGATCCGCTTCCCCTCCCAGACCCACCAGAAGGCGCCGCGCGCTACGGTGAACTTCATACCGAGCTGGATGGGATTTTCCACGGCCTCGATTTCCTGCGACGGCTTGGGGGTCATGGCTTCCACTTCCTCGGGCGAGCGCCAGGCCCCAGTTGCTCCCTGATTTCGGAGCAAAACCGGCTCGCCTCCTCCGCGCTCATTCGCTCTTCGGGCTTCGGGGTAGTGTCCGCCTCGATGTAGCGCCGCCGGTTCTCCTGGCGAATCGCTTTCTGCGCGTCGTCGAACCCCTTCGACTTCGACTCCCGCCAGCACCGGACGATGAGGCCGTTGGAAGGCACAAAGCCACCTGCCTGGACCTGGGCCTCACGGAAGGCGTTGGCGAGGTCCCGGTCTGGAATTTCACGCAGGTCATCCATGGCCAGGCGCACCTCTATCGCCAGCGCCGAATCCTCCGGGAGCTCCTTCCTCGCCGACGCGTAGAGTCGGACGATCAACTCCTCCATCGCCAGCTCGCGCGCCGCCAAGGCGCTGTGCGACCT
>CBILQL010000048.1:0-13530 GCA_966238865.1 uncultured bacterium | reverse complement strand
GCGCGGCCCCGCCGCGAGGGACGGAGCCGTTCCTTGAAAAAAGAATCGGGACGCATGGGAGTAAATGCCGTCACGAAACCTATTTTCATGGTCAGGTCCCGGACACGAAGTCCGCGGCCGGGGCGGAACACCGCCGGGAGGCAGCATGGCACGGGGAGACAAATCGGCCTACACGGACAAGCAGAAGCGGCAGGCCGAGCACATCGAGGAAGGATACAAGAAGCGCGGCGTGGGCGGGGACGAGGCCGAAAGGCGCGCCTGGGCCACGGTGAACCGCATGACCGGCGGCGGCAAGAAGCGCGGATCCGGCCGCGGAAAGACCGTCGACAAGGCGCCGGCGAAGAAGGGCGGGAAACTGGGAGGCAGGGCCGCCGCCCGCCGTCCCGCCGCGGCGCGCTCGGCCGCCGCCCGCAAGGCCGCCCGGACCCGGGCCCATAGCCGTTGAGGCCGGGCTCGTAGCCGTTATGGCCGGGCCCATGGCCGTCGAGGCGCATCTTGTATGTTATTAGGAAAGGGGAGGCTAAGATGTCCCCGATCCAGGCTTCCGATCTAGCCGGCGCACTCAATCTCGTCAGCCATCTCGTCCGCACCTCGCCAGACGACTATGATCCGCTTCTCGAGCGGATAGGCGGCGCGCATTTCGCGCTGCTGGGCGAGGCCACCCACGGCACCCGCGAGTTCTACCGGGAGCGCGCGCGCATCACCCGCCGGCTCATCGCGGAGAAGGGTTTCGAGGCCGTGGCCGTGGAGGCGGACTGGCCCGACGCCTACCGCGTGAACCGCTTCGTGAAGGGCGAGGGCGACGTGCTGGAAGGCGCCGATCCCCTGTCCGGCTTCCTCCGCTTCCCGCAATGGATGTGGCGCAACGCGGAGGTGCTGGACTTCGTCCTCTGGCTGCGCCAATGGAACGACGCCCTGCCGCCGGGCCGCCGCAAGGTGGGCTTCTACGGCCTGGACCTGTACGGCCTGCACGCCTCCATCGAGGCCGTGCTCGCCTACCTCGACGTCGTGGATCCGGAGGCCGCGCTGCGGGCGCGGGAGAGGTACGCCTGCTTCGAGGGAGGCTTCGGGGACGGCGGGCGCTACGGCTACGAGGCGGCCCTGGGGCTCAGCCAGCCCTGCGAGCAGGAGGCCCTGCAGCAGCTCCTCGAGCTGCGGCGCCGGTCCGCCGACTATGCCGCCAAGGAGGGGCCCCTGGACGGGGACGACCTCTTCCAGGCGGAGCAGAACGCCCGCCTGGTCGTGAACGCCGAGAAGTACTACCGCACCATGTTCCTCAGCCGCGTCTACTCCTGGAACCTGAGCTACCGCCACATGGCGGATACCCTGGAGGCCCTGGCCGGGCACATCTCCCGCCGCCGGGGCGGAATCGGGCGCGCGCGCATCGCGGTCTGGGCCCACAACTCCCACCTCGGGGACGCACGGGCCACGGAGAGCGCCGAGGAAGGCGAATACAACGTCGGCCAGATCCTCCGGGAGCGCCATCCCGGGGACGCGGCCCTCGTCGGCATGACCACCTATACCGGCACCGTGATGGCGGCATCCGACTGGGGGGCCCCGGGGGAGAACAAGCGGGTGCGGCCGGCCCTGCCGGGAAGCTACGAGGAGCTCTTCCACGATACCGGCCTGGAGCGCTTCCTCGTGGACCTGCGCGAGAACAACGACGTAATCCGGGAGCTGGGCATCCCCCGCCTCGGGCGGGCCATCGGCGTGGTATACCGGCCGGAGACCGAGCGGGCCAGCCATTACCTGCGCTGCCGCATGCCCTCGCAATTCGACATCGTGGCGCATTTCGACCACACCCACGCGGTGGATCCCCTGGGCCCTCCGGAGCCCCATGGCGGGCGGGAAGTGCCCGAAACCTTCCCCACGGCGGTGTGACGCCCGTTGCGGGCCGGTTCCGGCGGAAGTACAATTGGCGCATGCCCATGGCAATCCGTCCCGCGGCCGGCCGATCCGGAGCCGGCTCCGCCGCCCGCGCGGCCGCGGTCCTCGCCTGCGCCATCCTCCCCTGGCTGTCGGCCTGCGGCGGCGGCACGACCGGGGCGGACCCCGACGACGAGGGTCAGCTGCTGGTGGACGGCTATGTGACCATCGACGATTTCCATTTCAGCCGCGCGGCCTGCGACGAAGTGCTGCCCGACCGGTTCCCCGCCATCGACACCATCCCCGCCGGAACGGCGGCCAGCCTGGAAGTCACCGCCATCGCGTGCTATGCCGTCGACGTGCGCGTGGAGGACACCTTGGGGCGGGAGGTCGCCGCCTTCCGGCGCTTTTTCGACATCCCCGGCCGCGAGGACGGGGACAAGGAGCGCGGCGTGATCGGGTACGTCGCCTGGGACGGGCGGGACGCCGCGGGGAACCCCGTTCCCGCGGGACCCTATCTCTGGCGCCTGGACTTCCGTTTCGGCGAGGGCAGGTCCGTCAAGTTCCGCGCCGCCATGCGCCTCTGAGGGTGCACCTCCACCGTGCACGGGGCATGCGAGGCCAGCGCCGAAGACACGCTGCCGAGCACGAAGCGCGCCGCCGGGTTGAGCCCCCGGGCACCCATGAACAGGGCGTGGGCCTCCCACTCCCGGCATTCCTCCATCAGGACCCGGCGCGGCTCGCCGGCCACGATGGCGGGCACGGCCCGCAGCCCGGCCGATGCCAGGACGCCGCAGGCGCTTTCCACCTTCTTCTCGATCCAGGCGAAGGCCTGCCTGCGCACGGCCCGCGCCGGCTTGCCCGGCAACAGGCCGACGGCGCCCTCTTCTGCCTGGAGGCCCGCACGGGACCTGGACGCTTCCAGGGCCGCGACCACCCGCACCACGGTGTCCGGCGCCCACCGGCGGGCGGCGAGCGCCCGGAGGGCCTGCTCGGAGCCGGCGCTGCCGTCCATGGCCAGGAGGAGGAGGCGGGAACGGAAGCGGCCGGCCAGCCGGGGGCGGCTGACGCGCACGCCGGTCCGGCAATGGTGGAGCACCTTCTGGGTGACGCTGCCCTTGAGGATCCGCCCGAGAAGGGAGCGATCCGGGGTGCCGAGGACCACCAGGTCGGCGTTCCAGGACTCCGCGCGCTGCAGGATGCCGTGGGCCGCGTCGTCGAGGACGCTCTCCGCGCGCACGCGCCAGGCGGGGAATTCCTTCCGCAGGAATTGGGCGCCCCGCTCCGCCACCTCGTCGGCTTCCGCGAGGGCCTGGCGGGAATAGGCGCGGATCCGGCGCCCGTGGCCGCCTTCGCCGGACCCGATCCCGGCGAACTCGTCGACCGTGCCGTCTGAGCCGTCCGAACCCTCCGCGCCCTCCGTGCGGTCCGCCACGGCGCCCAGCGCGGCCGGATCGCCGCCCGGCCCGAAAGGGGCCCAGGGAGCGGTGGCTGTGATCACCGTCGCTTCGGCGTCGGACGGCAGGCCGGCCTCCGGCAAATCGTAAAGGGCCCCGTCGGCGGGGACGGATCCGTCGTATCCCACCAGGATTCTCATCCTGCCTCCCGTTGCAGCATAAATACCTTCCGCCGATACCCCGTGCAAGCAAAGGTATTTTACTGGGAGGGAGATCCAGCCTGGGCGCGCGATGCGGCGGCCGGGGCGCGCAAGGAGGCGAATATGATTTCGGCAAGGAGCACGCTGGAGCTGAAACCGGGATTCATCCGCGAGGATCTTCGCGAGCTGCTGCGCGACGGGGACGGGTGGCGGCTGTCCCTGTTCATGCCCCTGGAACGGACCGGGCGCGAGGTGCGCAAATCCCCCATCCTGCTCAAGGACCTGCGGGCGCTGGCGGCCGCGGGGCTCGATGCCGTGGATGCCCCGCCGTCGGCGCGCGAGGGGATCCTCGGGGCCGTCGACGGGATCCTGCGCGAGGCCGAGGTCTCCGTGATCCAGGGCGAAGGCCTGGCCCTGTTCGCCTCGGAGCATCAGGCCTTCTCCTACCTGCTGCCCGGCAAGCCCGAGGCCTGGGCCGGCGTGGATCGACGCTTCCGGCTCGACCCCGTGCTGCCCCTCCTGTTCGAGGACGGCCGCTTCTACCTGCTCGTGCTGGGGCTCAAGCGCGTGCGGCTCTTCGAGGGCGACCGCAAGGGGCTCTCCGAGATCGCGCTGGACGGCGTGCCCGACAACATGCGGGACGCCCTGCTCAACGAGGACGGCGAGAACTTCGTCAACGTGCATTCCCGGCCCGGCAGCCCCGGAGGCCGCGGTCCGGCGGTATACCATGGCCACGGCGGCGCCAACGGCGATCTGAAGGAGGTGAAGCGGGACGTCCTCGAGTTCTTCCACCGCCTCGACGAGGGGCTGCGCCGGAGCATGCCGGACCGGTCCCGGCCCCTGCTGCTCGCCGGCGAGGAGTCCTGGATGCCGCTGTTCCGGGAGGCCAATTCCCATCCCCGCATCCTGGACGTCTCCCTGCCGGTCCGCCTGGACGGCCACACCGGGCTTGCCGACCTCCACTCCCTGGCCTGGCCGCTGCTCGCACGGGAGGCGAAGTCCGAGCGCGACGCCCTGCTGGCGCTGTACCGCGAGCGTGTGGCGACGGCCTGGACCGCCGCCGGCATCACCGACGTCGCCGCCCTCGCGGACCAGGGGCGCATCAGCCACCTCTTCGTCCGCCGGGGCTACCAGGCGCGCGGGAGCTACGATTCCGGGAGCGGCAAGGTCCAGGTGTCCGCCTACCTCCGCGCCGGCGACGAGGATCTCGTGGCCCTGGCCGAGACGCAGGCCATCCTGGGCGGCGGCAAGGTCTACGTGCTGGACGATGGGGAGATGCCGGAAGGCGCCGACATCGCCGCCCTCTGCCGGTACTGAGCGGCGGCGCGCCCGCGGGCCCGGCGCCTAGCCGCCCACGAAGTCCAGCGCCACCATCACGCCGATGCCGGCCAGCATGGCCGCCAGCTCCTTGAGGAAGTCCCGCGGCTCCACGTGGCTGAGCAGGTCGGGGATGAGGGTGGAGCCGGCGAGGTAGATGAACCCCCCGGCCGTCACCGGCAGCATGGCGTCGGAATAGCCGGCCAGGTTCGGCCCGAGCAGCAGGGACGCGAGGGCCCCGGCCACGGCGCACAGGCTCGATAGGAAGTTGAATCCGAGGGCCTTGCGGTGGGAAAGGCCGCCGTGCACCAGCACCCCGAAGTCCCCGAGCTCCTGGGGCAGCTCGTGCAGCAGCACCGCCAGGGTGGTGGTGAGCCCCAGCATCGGGCTCGCGATGAAGCTGGCCCCGATGATGAGGCCGTCGATCAGGTTGTGGGCCCCGTCGCCGATGAGGTTCAGGGCGGCCACCGGCCGCTTCCCGTGGCCGTGGCGCCAGAGGATCAGTCGCTCCAGGGCCAGGAACAGGAAGATTCCCAGCAGCACCTGCAGGGACACCGGCAGGGTGTCGCCGCCGGCGCGCGCGAAGGCCTCCGGGAGCAGGTGGATGAAGGCGTCCCCGAACAGGGCGCCGACGGCGAAGCTGACCATCACGTGCAGGTTGTCGTCCAGGGTCTTGGGCCTCAGGGTGAGCAGGAAGGCGCCGGCCAGCGACGCGAGGCTCACCGCCAGCACCGCGCCCAGGGTATAGGCCCAGGCGGTCCAGGGTGCGATTTGCATGGGGGATGAAAGGTAGCTAAAGAGCTCCGGAAGGAACGGGGGCGGAGCAGCGGGGCCGGGCGGGCGGCCCGCGGCGCAGTCAGGCGCCGTCGTCCAGCGACTCGTGCTTGGCGAGGATGAGCGAGAGCTGCAGCGGGAGCCGCCGGGTGTCGATGGGCTTGGAGATGTAGGCGTCGCAGCCGGCGTCCAGGGCCCGCTCCTCATCGCGCTTCATGGCGAAGGCCGTGAGGGCCACCACCGGTATGCGGCGGGTGCTCTCCTGGGAGCGCAGCTTGCGCGTGAGGGCCAGCCCGTCCATGCCCGGCATCCCCAGATCCATCAGGATGAGGTCCGGGAGCTGGCGGGCGATGCAGGCCAGGGCGGCCTCGGCCCCGTCGGCGCGGTCCACCACGTAGCCCTCGTGCTCCATCACGTCGCAGGCGAGCTTGAGGTTGACGGGATGGTCGTCGACCACGAGGATGCGCTTGGGCATCACGCCTCCTCCGGAGGCAGCTCGGGGAAGACCGCGTAGAAGGTGCTGCCCTTGCCCGGATCGCTTTCGACCCCGACCGTTCCGCGGTGCAGCTCCACCAGCTTCTTGGTGATGACCAGCCCCAGCCCGGTGCCGGGGAAATGCCGGGCGGATCCGCTGTCCAGCTGCTGGAACTCCTGGAACAGCTTGCCCATGTCCTCCCTGCGGATTCCGATGCCCTGGTCGGTGACCCGGATCCGGAGCTCTCCCACCTCGCCCCGCTCCGCGCCGATCACGACGGCCGATCCCTGGCCCGAGAACTTGATGGCGTTGGAGGCGAGGTTGTACAGCACCTGCTTGAACTTCTGCGAGTCCAGCATCGCGGTCTCGGGGGCCTGGTCGGCCTCGATGCGGAAGGTGATGCCCTTGGCCATGGCCATGGGCATGAGGATGTCGCATACCTCGCGCACGGCCCGGGGGCTGGACACCAGCTCGGGGAAGAGCAGCATCTTGCCGCTCTCGATCTTGGCCAGGTCGAGCACGTCGTTGATCAGGCGCAGCAGGTGCATGCCGCCGTCCAGGATGTCGCCCAGGTATTCGGCCTGCTTGTCGTTGATGGCGCCCACCTTGCGGTCGATGATCAGCTGCGAGAAGCCGATGATGGCGTTGAGCGGCGTGCGCAGCTCGTGGGACATGCTGGCCATGAACTCGCTCTTCATCCGGTTCGCCTCCAGGATGCGGCGGTTCTCCTCCGAGAGCTCCTGGTTCAGCCGGGCGATTTCCTCCTGGCGCCATCGCTCCACGGCGATTCCGGCCAGGTCCGAGGCGGTCTCCAGCAGCTTGCCGTCGAAGGCGGAAGGCTCGCCGGCCGCCTTGCCGAAGAAGACGATGCTCCCCAGGAGGCCTCCGTAGCTGCCGAGGATGGGAAGCGCCGCGCAGGCGCGGAACCCGTGGCGCGCGGCCTCGGTCCGGCCCAGCGTCCAGCCGGACTCGGCCGCGATGTCGGCGCAGACGGCCAGGCGTCGATCCGCGGCGGCCACGCCCGGGGGGCCCGCCTCGGGCGCGGCCGGGCACCGCTCCAGGGCGCGGCGCAGATCTTCCGGCAGGGAGGGGGAGGAGGCCCAGGCCAGCCGGCGCGTCTCGGCCTCGAGCAGGAGGATGCCCGCCGACATGGCCGAGGATTCCCGCTCCACGTATTGCAGCAGGCCGTTGAGGACGTCCCCGAGGGCCCAGCCGGAAGCCACCATGGCGAGGGTCCGCTTCTGCACCGCCAGCAGGGTCTCCGCCTGCTTGCGCTCGTTGATGTCGGTGATGGTCCCCACGTAGCCGATGAGCCGCCCGTCGGGCCCCCGGTCCGCATGGGCGCGGCCCAGTACCCACACCGTGGCGCCGTCCGGCTTCACGAAGCGGCATTCGGCCTGGAAGGGCTGGTCGAGGGACATGGTCCGCTCCCACTCGGCCCAGACCCGCTCGCGGTCGTCCGGGTGGAGGTTCTGGACCCAGCCAAGGCCCTCCATCTTCTCCGGCGACAGGCCGGTGATGTGGACGCCGTGCTCGTTGATGTAGTTGCACATCCCCTTGGTGTCGGTCCGGAACAGGCCCACCGGCGAGACGCGGGCCAAAGTGCGGTAGCGCTCCTCGCTGTGGCGCAGCCGCTCCACCGCCTGCAGCTTCTCGGTCACGTCGAGGGCGATGGTGATGCACGCCTTGGGCTGCGTGTCCAGGGGGTGGGCGATGATCTCGGCCTGGATCAGCGTCCCGTCCTTGCGGCGGTGGCGCCAGACGCCGGCATTGCCCCAGCTGGCGCGCATCTTGCGCATCTTCTGATCCAGGAAGGGCACGTCCTCGGGGGGGCGGATGTCGCGCAGGGAGAGGGACAGGAACTCCTCGCGGGAGTAGCCGTACTGCGTCTCGGCGGCCAGGTTCACGTCCAGGAAGCGGAGGGTTTCCAGGTCCACCACGTACATGGGCTGGGGGCTCAGGTGGAAGAGCAGGCGGTAATGCTCCTCGGATCGCCGCAGCGCCTCCTCGGCCTGCTTCCTCGCCGTGACGTCGCGGATGACGACCAGGTTGGCCTTGCGGCCGCGGAACGGGAAGGGGATGGCCCTGGATTCGGCCTCGAGGATGCTGCCGTCGGCGCGCACGAAGCGGAGCTCCAGGGGCGGCACGGGCACCCCGGCGGCGAGCTGCCTCTGGCGCTCCACGACCTTGGGGACGTCGTCGGGATGGAAGTATTCAAGGATGGGCCGGCCCAGCATCTCCTCGGCCGAGCCGGCGCCCCGGAACTGCACGCCGGCCTGGTTGATGAACTCCAGCCGCCCGTCGATGGAGATGCCCACCACGTCGGGGAGCAGCTCCACCAGCTTGCGGTAGCGCTCCTCGTTCTCGCGCATCGCCTGCTCCGCCACCTTCACCTCGGTGACGTCCATGAGGGCGCCCTGGATGCGCAGGGGCGTCCCGTCCTTCCCGCGGGTCAGGTAGCCCCGGGCGTATACGTGCCGGACCTCCCCGTCGGGCCGCACGATGCGGTACTCGTGCGACCAGTGATCCTGGCCCTTCTCCAGGAGCTGCCGGTAGGGTTCGAGCACCTTTTCGCGATCGTCGGGGTGCACGCGCTCGTGCCAGTCGTCCCGGCCCGGCTTCTGGGCGCCTGTCGGGAGGCCCAGCACCTCGAACATGCGGTCGTTCCACCAGACCTCGCCGGTCTCGGTGTTCACCTCCCAGAGCGCGTCGTTGGTCGCCTTGGCGATCTGCTCGAACCGCTCAAGGCTCTGGCGCAGGCGGTCCTGGATGCGGCGCTGCTCGGTGACGTTCTCGAAGGCCACGCCCACCGTCCGGTCCGGGAGCGGGAAGGCCTTGGCGGTGAAGAAGGCGCCGCCCGGCCGCTCGTCGCCGCCGGCAGGGATCTCGCCCAAATCGTCCGGCTCCCCGGTCTCCAGCACCCGGCGGTAGCGCTCGGCATAGCCGGCCGCGAGTTCGAGGTGCCGGGCCTCGCGCATGGTCTTGCCGAGCACGGCCGGGGCGGTCACGCCCATCATGCGCGCGGCCGCGGGATTGAGGGCGACGAGGCGGAAGCTGTCCAGGTCCACGCGATCCTCGAGCCGCCAGATCACCACGCCCACGCCGATGTTCTTGAAGACGTTGTCGAAGAGGCGCGAGTCGGCCTGGGCCTTGTCGAGGTCGGAGATGTTGAGGGTCACGCCTCCCACCAGCCGGCGCCCCTCCCCGTCGAGGATCGGGAACTTGCACACCCACCAGGTCTGCGTCATCCCCTCGTGGACGATCTTCTCCACCGTCTCGTAGGTGCGCCCCGTCTCCAGCACCATGCGGTCGCTGCGGCGGACGATCTCCACCGATTCCGGCGTCAGGTGGCGGAAGTCGTCGATCCCGGCGGGGTCGCCCACCTCGTCGGAGCCGCTCCACGCCTTCCAGAAGGCGCGGTTGGCGAAGACGTATTTGTAGTCCGCGTCCTTGATGAAGGCCGTGGTCGGGAGGTGGTCCAGGAAGGTCTTGAAATGCGGCAGGATGGGCGCCGCCACGGGGTCCTCGGCTGCCGTCGCGGCCGCTCCGGCCTCGGAGGCGGCTCCGGCGCTTCCGGCGCCGTTCCCGTTCGCGCATCCGGCGCGGTCCAGGGCGATCAGGGCTCCCGCCTGGCGGCCCAGCGCGGCCAGCATCTGCTTCTGATCCTGGGAGAACTCCCGGACCACGCGATCGGATACGATCAGGCGTCCCAGCATGACGGAGGATCCGGCCTCGTGGACGGGGACGCTCTCGCTGAAAGCCGGCTGCTCCCGGCCCGGGCTCCCGTGGACGATATCCTCGCCTCCGTCCTCGCGGCGGATCCGCGCCCAGGGCGCGGCGCACAGCCGGGCCGCAAGCAGGGCGAGCTCTTCGAGGGCCTTCACGGCGGATGCGCTGGAAAGTGGGCGGGAGGAAGCGGAACCGGCGCGGGCCTCATGGCCCACCGGTTTATGCGGTGGCAAAGCCGCCGTCATCCGATTCCCGCCTCAGTTCTCGAACCGATAACCGAGGCCTGGCACGTTGACGATTTTCTTGCCCAGCTCGGGACCCAGCTTGCTGCGCAGGGAGGAGACGTGGACCTTCACGGTATGCGAGTCCACCGGCGCCGAGGCTCCGTAGCCCCAGACGGTATGGTAGAGCTGGGTGGTGTACACCACCTGCCCGCGCTTGCGCAGGAGGGCCGTGAGCAGATCGAACTCCTTGCGCGTGAGGGCGATGGGCTGTCCGCCCACCAGGACCTTGCGGGCCTTGACGTCGAGCGCCAGGCCTTCCGCCTGCAGCACGTCGGCGAGCTCCTCGGGGGAGGCGTAGCGCTTGAGCACGGCGCGGACCTTGGCCACCAGCAGCTCGTTGGAGATGGGCTTGAGGATGTAGTCGTCGGCGCCCTCCTCGAATCCCTGCAGCTGGTATTCCTCCTCGGTCTGCGCTCCGGAGAGCAGCACCACCGGGATGGAGCTGGTGTAGGGCTGGGCCTTGAGCTTCTGGGTGAGCACGATGCCGCTGGTCTCGCCCAGCACCACGTCCATGAGGACCAGGCTGGGTTGGTACGTCTTGGCCAGGTTGAGGACGTCGGCGGGATCCTCCGAAGCCAGCACCTGGAAGCCTTCTTCCTCGAGCACTGTCTTGACCAACTTCCGGAAGGAAGGATTGTCCTCGACGACAAGGATGCGCGTGTCAGGCCGGGAAGCGCCTTCCTGGGGCGATGGAGTGCTGGAAGGAAACTGCGACATGCTGTTGTTTTCCTTTAACTCACTTGCAGGGTGGGGGAACCGTTGGGAGATTTGACTCATATCTGAAACCGTTCATGAAGAGACCCACCAAACTCCAAAATTAATAGAATTCCGCGGGTTCGGCATTATTCCGGACGGAATTCCTGTAGTGCGGGTCTCCGGAAATGACCGAAGGCCGGCACTTTCCTCCCTTTCCGGTTGGGAAGTCGAACTATAAAATCTGAAAAAAGGTAAATCGGGACCACCCGGCAGTACCATCCGGCGACCTCCCGCCGTCATCCTGCCTTGGCTGCGGATAAGGGCCGTATGGCATCCGGGAATGGCCGTGACGCATTGTGCAATCTGGCCTCCCAGCCGGCATCCCGGGGGCCATCCTGGGCATGGAGGATCTTCACCTCGCCGCCCTCGAGACCCGCGACGGGAATGCCGTCGCGAAACAGGATCCGATTCTTGCGTTGGGCCGGGATGCGCGGCCCCACGGTGAGTATGCCCTGGAGATTGGCCGGGTCGGCGGCGCAAAGGGAGATCCATTCCCCGGTTTTTCCCTGCTTGCGCAGAGTGCGGAGCAGGCCCACGGCCTCGGGCAGGGCGAACTGCTCCCCATAGAACCCCTCCACGAATCGTCCGCCCCGCACCTCTCCCCGCGCCTCCAGGAGCCGCAATGTCCGCACCAGGTCGCGCCAGGGCGGCGTCAGGTTCTCGCGATCCGCCAGTTTGCGGAATACCACTCCGTAACGGCGCAGCAACACCTTCGCCAGGATTTCCAGATCCCTGCCCTGGAAGCCGGCCTGCTGTCGCCCGGTTTCCAGGACCCCGGCTACCGGGTACCCGGCTTCCGGGGCCCTGCCGATGACAGCGCGCTCCGAGGATCCGTTCCGCAGCAAGGACCAGCGGCCTGCACGCTCAAGGCCCTCGCCTGCCTGCGTCGCGGAAGGCAGCAGGGCCCGAAGACCACGGAATCCGTCCGAGGTGAGCCATCCGAGGGCGGCCAGCTCCGCAATCCCTTCCCGCGCATCCGCCGCCGAAAGGCCGGTGTCCCGGAGGATCTCGCGCCAGAAGGAGGCGCCGCGCCGGCGCAAATGTTCCAGGATGATATTGGCGGGCCCATCCGGACCCGCTCCGGCCCGCGATGCCGCGGACGTCGCGTCCTCGGCTTCCCCGGCTTCGTCTTCCGAGGCTGCTTCCGCCGCCCAGGGAATCGGAGAGGGGCCGGCTGCGGCCAGCCACAGGTCCACGTTGTCCCGTCCCAGGAAGGCCACCGGCGTGGCCTTGATCAGGGACGTCTTGCGGGCCCCCTCGGGCCCCAGGATCTGAAGGCCGCCGGCTGGCCGGGCCCGTCCCCAGATGAATTGTCCCGACAAACCTTGCAGATCCAGCCAGGCGGGTTCGTAGCCTTCCAGGCGCGCGGGCAGGATATCCTTCTCCCAAGCGGCCGCGGGAGCCTCATAGCCTTCCAGGCAGGCCAGCACGGCTTCCACGGCTTCGGGTCCGCGGGTCCGCTCCGTCACAGTCGTCGCTTTTCGCCGTGCTTCGACGTCCGACACCTTTCCATTCATCGCCTGGCCTCCCGGCTTATCGCCGCCCGGCGCTGCGCTGTTCGACGATTCTCCTCCCGGCGATTCTCCTCCCGGCGATTCGCCGACAATGCCCTGCCAGGCGAATAGGAAACTCTGGTATTCGGCTGCCGAGACAGGTTCGATTTCCTTGCGCAGCCTGGCCAGGGTATAGCGATGGATGCGCGCCAGGAGACGCCGCTCGCACCATTCGATGTCGGGGGACTCGGCCGCGCCGGGCGTGAATCTTCCGCGCAGGGCGAAGCCCTCCTGTTCCAAGGCCAGCAAGGCGAAATCGACGCGCTGCCGGGGGATGCCCAGGGAATCCGCCAGGGGACCGGCGCGCACCGGCCCCAGCGACTCCAGGCGTCCGCGCAGGATCTCGATCAGGGCCTCGTCTTCCCGTCCGGCTTCGGGGCAGGACGAGGCAGGACAGGAGGAGGCGATTCCGGCGGCTGCGATGTCCGTGGCGGACGAGCCGGCCGCAGCGCATGCGGAAGCTTCCCCTGGAGGCGCGGGCCGGGGTGGCAGCGGTCGGAGCAGATCGGGGCGTTTCGGCAGCTGGGGCGACCACAACAGCGCCGCATCGGGAAGGGCCGTCAGGATCTGGGGCAGGCGTTCGGCGGCTGTCCAGGCGGCTGGAGCTCCGGGGCCGGCCTGGAAGGATGCCACGCGATTGTGCGCCTTCAGGACCGACAAGGCCTCCGTCCAACCGCCGGGGCGGGAGCCGGATCCGGTATCGGAATCGGTGCCCCTGGAATCCGTCCCGGAGTCCGAAGCGGACGGAGCGGCCGGAGGATCCGCCCGGAGCATCTCCTCGGATCGGCCGCTCGCGATTTCCGCGGCGGTGAGGTAGCCGGTGAGCATGAGGGCGTCATGCAGCTCGTCCGGACCGCGCACCTGGGGCCAGGCTTCCGCGCGCACGGCGGCGATGGCCTCCGGGTCGAGGCGGCCCAGGTCGCCGGACTCCGCCGGGTCGTGCCAGCGGCGGGTCTGGATGGCCCGGGTGCGCCGCTCCTCCAGGGGCGCGTCGTCCAGGAAGGCGTAGGGCCGCGCGTGGATGACCTCATGGGCCAGGGCCGAAGGCTCCTTGAGATCGCGGGCCTCGAGACGCACCTCCCCGCGCTCCACCTCCTGGAGCAGGGCTTCGAGGCCGCGGATGTCCATGGCTTCGTGCAGGCAGTCCTCGATGTTCTGGCGCACGAGGGGATGGTCCGG
>CBILQL010000047.1:0-13571 GCA_966238865.1 uncultured bacterium | reverse complement strand
ACCGTATCCATGTAGGTTACGGCGGTGAAGCCATGGCGCTTGTTTCCCATCTTCGCCACGGTACGCCAGCTTCCGCGCGCCGGATCGTATTCCTCGTTGAGGTCGAAGATGCCCGGCCATTCGCCTCCCAGGGCGTAGAGCCTGCCCTTGGCGGCGGCCAGGCTTAGACCGCTGCGGGCCGTTGGCATGGGCGGCAGGGTTCGCCATTGGTCGCGCACGGGATCGTAGGCCTGGAACGCCGTGATGCTCACCACGCCCGAGCCGGTTTCCCGCCCGCCCACCACGTAGATGAGGGAGTCCAGGGCCGCCGCGCCGATATGCTCCCGCGCCTTTGGCATGCGGGCACGTTCCCGCCAGGTTTCCGCGGCCGGATCGTATTCCTGCATCAGGTCCAGGACCACCCCGTCGGTGTCGACGCCGCCGATGAGGTACAGTTTGCCGCCCCAGGGAACCAGGGCGCCCGCGGCCGAGGAACGGGGGAGCGGCTTCAGGGTGCGCCAGAGATCCGCGGCCGGATCGTATTCGAAGGCGTGGCGGGAACCGCGCCAGGGGGAGGCGCCTCCCCGCGAAATGCCATGATCGCATCCTCCCAGCACGTAGAGCTTGCCGCCGGAGGCGGCCACGTTGGGATGATGCATGCCCACCGGCATCCTGGCGCCGAAGTCCCAGGTGTCCCCGGGCGGAGAATAAATCTGGAGTTCGGAGGCGGCGCCGGCCGATCCCGAGCTGGTAAAGCCGCCGACCACGTAGATCCGGTCGCCGATGGCGGCCCCCATGGCTTCGTTGCGGAGAATGGGCATGCCGGCCCGGGAAATCCAGCGGCCGGCGTCCTGGGCCGCCGAGGTCTCCGGCAAGGCGGCAATCAGGAGGTAAATCGCGAGCGCGCGGACCCGAAGCTTCAGCATGCGAGCAGCAGGCATGTCCCCCCCTCCCTGTTCGGCAACCTGAAAGATAACCCGAATCCGGGCATTTTCTTACCATCCTTTGCCCGCCAGGTTGAACCCCGGCGGGCATTCTTGCTCCTGTATCCTTTACCTGCCCATGCGTAAGCTTTATCCATGCCCATGAAAAAAATCGCCGCCCTGCTCCTGACCGCCCTGTGCCTGCCCGCCTCCGCGACGTACCTGAACCGGGTGGGCAACCGTCTGGTGGACGAAGAGGGCAAGGACGTGCGGCTCACCGGCGTGAACTGGTTCGGATTCGAGACCGGGAACATGGCGCCCCACGGCCTGTGGGCCCGCGACTGGATGGGCGTGCTCCTGCAGATCAAGTCAATGGGCTTCAATTGCGTGCGCATCCCCTTCTGCGATCGCATGCTGGAGCCGGGCGCCAAGACGCTCAGCATCAACACCTTCGGCAAGGACCCCTTCCGCCCCGGCGAAGGCAACACCATGAACGCTGAGCTGGAAGGCAAGACGCCCCTGGAGGTGCTCGATATCATCATCGACGGCTGCCGCCAGCTGGGCCTCAAGGTGATCCTGGACAACCACTCCCGGGACCCGGACGGCTACATGGTGGAGCTGGTCTGGGCCACGGCGACGGTTTCCGAGGAGAAGTGGATCGCCAACTGGGAGATGCTGGCCAAGCGGTACAAGGGGAACGACGCCGTGGTGGCCTTCGACCTGGAGAACGAGCCCCATGGCGTGATCGCCGAGGGCGGGGCGCAATGGGGGACCGGCGTGGCCGGCAAGGACTGGAAGGCCGCGGCCCAGAAATGCGGCAACGCCATCCTGGCCGAAAACCCGGACGTGCTCATCATCGTCGAGGGCGTGCAGCAGGTGGGGACGACCTCCTATTGGTGGGGCGGGAACCTGACCGGCGCCAAGGCCCATCCCGTGGTCCTTAGCCGTCCGGAGAAGCTCGTCTACTCCCCGCACGAATACGGTCCCGAGGTCTTCATGCAGAAATGGTTCGAGGACCCCGCCTACCCGGCGAACATGCCCGCCCTCTGGGACTCGTATTTCGGCCATCTCCACAAGGAGAATATTTCCCATCTGCTGGTGGGGGAATTCGGAATCCGCGATGCCGCCGCCGCGAACGGCAAGGCCGGCGTCTGGTTCGACGAATTCCTCAAGTACATGGGAAAGAGCTATTCCTGGACCTTCTGGTGCCTCAACCCCAATTCCGGGGACACCGGCGGCCTGCTGCAATCCGATTGGCTGACGCCGGAGCAATGGAAGCTGGACAAGCTGAAGCCCTACATGGCGCCCATGATCGGCAAGGGGACATTGGCTTCGATCCGCCGCCCGGCGCCCAAGGCCCGCGGCCACGCGGGAACGGCGATTCGCGTGGATGCCGCAGGGAGGAGCCGGGCCGAGGCGCCGGCCCCGGCGGTGCGCCTCTTCTCTCCCTGAGAATCGTCCCGCTCCGGAACTCAAATAGTCCCCTGATTTTCCGCCACGCGCTGTTACCTTTCTGACATGGGCGAGTCCTCCCGATACCCGGGCAGCTTATCCGTCCTTGGCCTCCTGCGCGCCCTGAGCGTCCTGTCCGTCCTTCCCGCCCTGCTGGCCGCGGCGGCGGGCCCCGCCCGCGCCCAGGCTCCCGCCTTCCAGTGGCGCTGGTCGAATCCCAGCCCCACGGGCAATCCCCTGATAGCGGTCGCCTTCCCCGATTCGCTGCGCGGGCTGGCCGTCTCCGATCAGGGCGAGGTGGCGGAGACCCGGGACGGCGGATGGACCTGGACCCTGCGGCCCGGGCGCCTGGACTCCGGGTCCCTGATCGCAGCGACCTTCCAGGCGGACGGAAGCCTCCTGGCCTGCGCCGCCGACGGCTGCCTGTGGAAATCCTCCGACGGCGGGCCCACCTGGCGCAATCGCGGCTGCTTCCGCGGCATCCTGTACGACATCCGCGCCTGCGGCTCCGGGACGGCCCTCAGCGTGGGCCTCCGCGGCTCCATCGTGCGCAGCGGCGACGGCGGGGAGACCTGGACGCAGGTCCGCCGGGACTCCCTCGGGCCCGATCTCCTGGGCGTCCATTGCGGGGACGGCGCGCAGGCCTTCGCCGTGGGCGACGAGGGGATGATGCTGCGCAGCCGTACCCAGGGAGTTACCTGGGAGGCCCTTCCCCGCCCCTCCCCCGACCTGCTTTCCCGGGTGGCCTTCGCCGATTCCATGCGGGGGCTGGCGACGACGGGCGAAGGCAGGGTTCTGGGCACCCGCGACGGCGGCCTCACATGGAAAGCCGCCGACCTGGATTCCCGGACCTTCTTCCGCGGCATCGCCTGGAGGGATTCCGACGTGACCCTGACGGGCAGCGACGGCGTCGTCTGGAAATCCAGGGACGACGGCGCGACCTGGACGAAAGCCGAATCCCCCACCCCGGTGTTCCTGGCGGCCTCGGCCCACGTGGGCGCATCCGGGGAGGTGGCGGTCGGGAACGACGGCGTCATCCTCCGCTCCCGGGACGGGGGAATGAACTGGGAATCCCGCCGCGTGGGCCCTTCCGGGGAAATGCTCGGCCTGATCCCCGTCTCGGCGGACAGATGGTTCGCCTTCGGATCCGACGGGATGCTCCTCGCGACCGACGATGCGGGAGGCAGCTGGAAGGCGAAGGGCGCCGGATCCGCTGACTACATCGCCGGCGGGTTCCGGGGCCGCAACGGCGCGGTGTGCGGATTCGACGGGGCGCTGGTCCACACCGACGACGGGGGCGAGTCCTGGAGCGACGCGGACATCCCGGCCTTCGCGGGCCGGCTCCTAGGCTTGGCCTTCGCCGATACCGCCGCAGCCGTGGCGGTAGGAGACACCGGATCGGTGTGGCGCAGCGAGGACGGGGGCGCCACCTGGAAGGCCCTGTCGGGAATCCCCGGCCTGGAGTCCCAGACCCTGAGCGCCGTCGCCTTCCGCCCCGACGGCACCGGGTTCATCGTGGGATACGGGGGAAGCATCTTCAACTCCGCGGACCGGGGAGCCACCTGGACCCGCGTGCCGTCTCCGGTGACCAGGAACCTTTACGGGATGGCCTTCCGCGACGACAGGACCGGCATCGCGGTAGGCGCGGGGGGCACAATCCTGAAAACCCTGGACGGAGGCGCCACCTGGACCGCCGGCAGCACCGGAAACGACGACGACAACATCTTCGGCGCGGCATGGCTGGGCGGGGATACGGCCCTGGTCCACGGCGAGTGGGGGCATTTCGTCGTGCTGCGCCTCACCACCGACGGCGGGAACACCTGGAAAAGGGTGCCCGTGCCCAGCCAGCATTCGTTCTGGACGCTCCAGGGGATAGGCCCCGGGAAGGCCGCCCTGCTGGGCCAGAACGGCGCCATAGTCCTCGGGTCGCTCCACGCCGGGGGAATACTCGGGGTGCGGCCGGCGGCCCTGCCTGCCACGGCAGGATTCTCCCTGCACAGGTCGGGTCCGGGATTGCGCGCCGTGATTACCCTGCCGCGCGATGCCCGCTTCCGGATCACGGCCCATGCCCCGGACGGAAGGCGGCTCAGCCGGGTCTACCGGGGCGGCGGCCCGGCCGGCCAGCATGTCTTGACGCTTCCCGGCGGCCGTATTCGGGGGCCGGCGCTGTACCGGCTGGAAAGCGAGGACGGAGGCGCCCCGATCCGGCGATCCGCCATGCTCCTGTATTGAAGTCCGCGGGAAACTCCGCTACGCGGCGGCGGGAGGTTTGGCGCCGGCGGCATGGTGTCCCACCCGCGCGCAGATTGGAAAGCCTGGGGACTTCTGCTTCCCGGTGTCCGGCGCGGGTGGGCTGAAATTTCCGACCGGAGGCGCGCTCCAGGTCCACGAATGTAATCCGGGAGGGTGGCCGGGACCCCCGGATCCGCATGCCTGCCTCGGATACCGTTGCAGTCTTTGCCTCGCTTTCCGCAGCCGGATCCGGAATGCGATACGTGGCAACGGCATCTCTCCCTACATTCCCTGGCAAACGATTCCCGGGCACGCGGGCATCGACAGGGACGGAGACAGATGAACAATTCGTCGATTCTGAGGGCGGGCTGCCTCAGCGCGGCATTCAGCGTCTGCATGCTTCCGGACGCGGTCGCGCAGCAATTGCCGCTCGTCTATGCCGAGGAAAACACGGGAGCCGCCTGCGCCAAACCGGCCATTCCCACCTTGGATCAGGCGAAGGCGTATGCCATGCTTCCCGACCCTTTCGCCAAGGCCGACGGGAGCGGCCAGATCAAGAAGTTCAGCGAATGGGCCTGCCGGCGCGCGGAAATGAGGGCCCAGATCGAAGCGATCGAGATCGGCGTCAAGCCTCCCCGGCCGAAGGATATCACGGCCACCTATTCCGGCGGAACCCTGACGGTGAAAGTCACCGGCGCCAACGGCAAATCGCTCACCCTGACCTCCAAAGTCGTCCTGCCTTCCGGAACGGGTCCCTTCCCGGCGATCATCGGGTTCGACACCCCCACCGGCAGCCTGCCCGCCAACGTCTTCAGCAGCCGCAACATCGCCCAAATCACCTACACCACCCGCCAGGTCACCGTAGACCAGCAGAAGAACGCCTCGGATCCCTTCTTCCAGCTCTATCCCGAATTGATGTCCAACGGCCAGTATTCCGCCTGGTCCTGGGGGGTGAGCCGTCTCATCGACGGCCTGGAATTGGTCAAGGACCAGCTTCCCATCGATACCCGGCGCCTGGCCGTGACCGGATGCTCCCGCTGGGGCAAGGGCGCCCTGTTCGCCGGCGCCTTCGACGAGCGCATCGCCTTGACCCTGCCCCAGGAGTCGGGCGGAGGCGGCGTGCCGGCCTGGCGGGTTTCCGAAACCCTCGGCGAAGTCGAGAAACTCGGCGCCACCGATCACAAATGGTTCATGGAGAGCATGTTCAAATGGGCCGGCAACAATGTCACCAAGCTGCCGCATGATCACCACTCCCTGGTGGCCATGGTGGCTCCCCGCGCCCTGTACATCATCGGCAACGGGGCCACGAACTACGTCTGGCTGGCGGAGCAATCGGCGTTCGTTTCCAGCCGGGCCGGCGAAGAGGTGTACAAGGCCCTGGGCATTCCCGACCGGTTCGGCTTTTCCCATTCCGGACATACCCATTGCCAATTCCCCGAAAACCAGGCCGCAGAATTGAACGCGTTCGTGGATAAATTCCTGCTCGGAAAAACCGCGGCCACGACCGGCATTTCGACCAATCCCTTCGCGAGCGTCGACTACAACAAGTGGATCAGCGCCTGGAAGGGCCAGACCATCACCCCCGACGTCACCGGCATCGACGGATCCCGCGCGGCGGAGAATGGACTGCGCATTGTCGCCGGCCCTTTGCATCCGGGCGTGACCATCGAAGTCCGCGGGCGGTTCGCCTATGAAGTACTGAACCATCTCGGCCGGCGGATGGAATCGGGCGAAGCGGTGGATAGGAAGACGTTGCACCGGACCCCCCCCTCCGGCATCTACTTCATCAAGGTCACCCAGAACCGCACCACGCGTCTGGCGAAGTTCATCCGGACCTGAGCCGGAACCGATCCGGAGCACATCGGAATTCCCGGAAAATCCAAGATTCTTGGAGTTTCCCGCCCGGTCGTGGCAGGATTTGCCTCGCTTATCCAGGTCAAGATTCTCAAAGATTCGGAATAGGCGGGGCATGAACCGCTTCCTGCTTTACATTTGGAAAGGTGAACGAGACGAAAAGCGGGGGTATTTTCGAGTACCTGGATTATCGGGAATTCCTACTTCACCGGTATCTGGCATATAAGCGCAAATCACCGAAATTCTCGTATCGTTATTTTGCCGGCAAGGTGGGAATGGATGCCGGCTCCTTCAACGGCATCCTGAAAGGCAAGCGGAAGCTGGATCCGGCCCTGGCCGGAAAGGTGGCCCAGGCCTTCGGACTGAACGTCTACGAGAAGGAATATTTCGAAGCCCTGGTCCTCTATTGCCAGGCCAAGAACCATTCCGAGCGGACCATCCTCCTCGAGAAGCTCCTGCGGCTGCGGGGCATCCAGATCAAGAAGCTGGAAGGGCGCCAGTTCGAGTTCTACCGGAAATGGCAGTATGCCGCCCTGCGCGAGCTGCTCAACTGCGCTCCCGGACACGGAGAACCCGCCCGGCTGGGAAAGCTCCTCCGCCCCCCCATCACGGCCCAGGAAACCCGGGACGCCTTGCGGCTGCTCCTCGACCTGGGATTGATTGAAGCGCAGGAGGACGGGACCTACAAGGTCAGCGAAAACCTGATAACGTCCGGAGACGGGGCCCGGGCCGCCGCCATGAACGGATTCCACCAGGCCATGGGCGGCCTGGCCGTCCAGGCCATCAAGGACATCGAGCCCGGAGAACGGGACTTTTCCGCCCTGACCCTGAACTGCTCCCTGGATGCTTTCCAGGATGTGAAAGCCATCCTGAGGCAGTCGCGCCGCGAAATCCTGCAACGGGTGGAAAAGGATTCCCGCTCGGAAATCGTCATGCAAATCAATTTTCAGGCCTTCCCGCTCTCGCACAGGCTGAGCCCGGAGGCCGGGTGATCCTCCCTGCATCCCATCGGGCCCGCCTCCGCAGGTTCCCGGCGCTTCCGGCGCTCCTGGCCATTCCGGGCGCCCTCTCCCTGCTCGCCGGCTGCCTGGGCCCCCTGGCGGGAGGCGGCTCCGAGGCCACCAACGGGAACATCGTGGCAGGACGCCTCGAATACGCCGACGGGTCCCCGGCCCGGCAGGCCCGCGTGTGGCTGCGTCCCGCCGAGTACCTGAAGGACACCTCGGAAACCGGGGTGCCCGAACCGGCCCCGGACGCGATCACGGGCCAGGACGGCCGCTTCACCTTGGATTCGCTTCCCGCCGGCGACTTTCTGCTGGAGGCCCGGGACGGCGACGGGAAAGGGGTCATCCGTTACGTGTCGGTCGGTGAGGCGGGGAAGACCGCCGCCCAGCTTCCTCCGGACACCCTGCGGCCGCTCGGAACCCTGGAGGGCCGGCTGCAGCGGCTCGGAAACGTGCCCCAGCGGGCATATGCCCGCCTGTACGGTTTGGACCGGGTGGCTACCGCCGACAGCACGGGCGCCTTCGCATTCGGCGACCTGCCGGCCGGCCAGTATCGTATCCAGGGAGTTTCGTCCCTTCCCGGTCACGGGTTCCAGATACCCGCTCCGGTGCTCATCCACCCGGATGCCGCCACGCGGTTGCAGGCCCTGCCCCTGATCCGCTCCGCGGACGAGGATTATTCCGCCTGGCCCTTCTCGCGGCAGCTCCTCCTCGCCACCGACAGCATCCCGTCCGGGGAAACCGTGCGGGATTTCCCCCTCCTGGTCCGCCTGGACGCGGGCAACTTCGACTTCAGCCAGTCCGTCGGCAGCGACATCCGCTTCTCCTCCGCCGGCGGCGATCACCTGGCCTGCGAGGTGGAGCGTTGGGACGCCCAGGCCCGGCAGGCCGAGATCTGGGTGCGGCTGGATTCCCTGGCCGGCGGCGGCCCGCTGTCCCTGACCATGCATTGGGGCCGCCTGCAGGCGCCGGACTTCTCCTTCGGGCCCGCGGTGTTCTCCAGCGACGGAGGCGCATGGCACCTCCAGGAAAGGCCGGGACTCTACGGGGAGTTGGTCTCCGCGGACGCCTCGCCGGGAGCCGCGCGCCTGGCCGGGCAGGTCTACCCCCTCGACAGGTCGGGCGCCGTCGGGAACGGCGCCGGATTCCGGGGCTTCCAGGCCTTGATGGCCGCCGGCCACCCCGGCCTGTGGCCGGAACGCGGTTTCACCGTTTCAGCATGGGTCCAGGTCGCGGACCTCCCGCCCACCGGGGTCGGCGTCCTGAGCCTCGGCGACAACTACATCCTGAGGGTGGAGCCGAGCGGGGCCCCGCGCTTCTTCTATTACAACGACTCCGTCGTGACCGCGGAGCCGGAGCTGGGCCCCTGGATCGATGCCACCACCCTCCAGAAGATCAACGACAAGGGATGGCACTGGGTGGCCGGCGTCCTGGGAGACGACTCGCTGCGCGTCTACATCGACGGCATGCCGCGCGCCGCGGTGCGCGCCCGGGGGCCCGTCACCTACGGCCGCGGCACCGACCTGTACGTCGGCGTCCATGGAGGCTTCGAGAACGGATTCCGTTTCCGCGGGCAGATCGACGAGGTCCGTATCTCCGGAGTTACCCGGTCCCGCGCCTGGATGAAGCTCGCGTACGAAACCCAGAAACCGGGATCGTCCGCCCTCACTTTCCGCTGAACGGGTCGGCGCCCGGTTTTCCGGGGATGAAAGCCATCTTCTCGCAATAGAGTTCGGCGGAGAGCAGGGCCACGGAGGCTTCATCCGCATCCTTGTCCGCTTCCAGGCGGAAGATGCCGAGACCGTCGAATTCGACGGCGGCCAGCACTTTCTGGCGGTCGGGCGAGAGGAATTCCAAGGTGCCGCGCTTCTCGCCGTCCCCGGCGTTGCTCCCCGCGACTACGAAGTCCTGGAACCAGTTCTCCCAGGACTCGGCGCCCGCCGCGCTGAAGGTGATCTTGAGGTTCGGGAACTCCATCCTCCCGGGCTCCTTGAGGAGTTCGCGGGAGTCGCCGATGTCCGCATTCGCCATGGACCGCTTGACTGTGAAGGACTCGATGCGTACGATGCGGGTGCAGTCGAGGCCGTCGATTCGCAGGCGGAAATTGCCCGGCAGCCATTGTGTCTGCTCCGATTTGCCGAGATTGCCGGCCAAATTGCCCGAAATCTTGGCCGAACGGGTGAACTCCGGGGCGAAACCGATCTTGATATAGCCGGGCTCCTTGCTCGCGGCATCGCAGGCCGGCATGGTGGTCTCCGTAATCACGGCATTGAAGAATTCCTTCTGGCTCATGGCCTCCAACCTGGAGTCCGCGGCGGTGATGGCGCCCTCTTCGACGCTCCTGATGAAGCCGGCCTAGACGCCATCCAGGGTGAGGCAGGAGCTGCCGGTCGCATAGGCTCTCTGGGCGGCCGCTTCGACGGCCAGGAATCCGCAGGTCGAGAGGGCGAGGGCGAGGATTGGCTGCTTCATGGGTCTTCTCCTGTTCGGCCGTCCGCCGGCGGTTCGCGATGCGTGTGCCTCAAGTTAGCCCTTCCGGCTGCCGGAGGTCCGTGACGCCGGACACGCGCGGACCGACACTGTGATCCGGATCACCCGAAGCCGGTCCTCGGCTCGCCCGCACCAACCCGACACCCATCAGGACGAGCCAAATCGGAAAGATCATCCCCGTGTTCACGACATCCTGTACCGCCGCTGCAAAGCCGCTTACGTTGCGGAATATCCCCGCCAAATCCAGGATTGAAACCGTGATTCCGACCCTTGCCATCCATTTCGGAAAGGCGGGCGATTTGAGCATTGCGACCGCCGCGATCAGCAGGAAGGCGTGCATCAGGCCTTCGCCCAGGAATTCGCCGATATAGTTTCCCAGGTAGGTGTTGAAGCCCGCGAACAGGGCGGCGATGATTTCGCGCTGCGACCCGTCTGCGCCCATGTACATGCGCCCGAGCTCCCAGTGGACGCTCGGCCAACGCAGCAGGCCCAGCATCAGCGCGAATGCGGCAATCACGGCGAAGTGGAGGGCGACACGCATGCCGCCTTCCATGCGCTCGCGCAAGGCATGGAAAGCGCCCGCGCCCGCCGGATGCCCGCATGCGCCGACCACGAGCGATGCTGGTATTCCATGCCGATGGAGGGCGCCCGGAAGAGGTGCCCATAGAGTCGATCCCCCGGGGGCTTCGGGGAACGGGCCGGCGCCGATTCGGGGGCGGCGGGCCCGGCCGCGGCGACGGAGACTGCGAAGGTTGCGGATAAGAGAAGGGGTAGGAGGTTCATGCTGCCTTTCTGGTCGCGGGGAAAACCGCGCCGATGGACAAATTCTAGCCGGTGCAGGCATCCGCTCCAGTGGCGCGAAACGCCAAAAAATTGACTTTCCGCGCAATCCGCTTGCGCGGAATGCTGCCTTTCGGCCATGCCTCCCGACCCCACAGTTTCCGCCTTGATCCTCGTACCGACGCTCCGGTACGCCGGCAAGCAAGGCGTGCCCGCGGCGCCGCTGCGCGCGCCTGCTCCGGGGTGAAGCGCCCAGCATCGAAGCCGTGGCCCAGAAGATGGCCATGAGCCCCCGCAACCTGCAGTTGAAGCTGCGCCAGGAAGGGACCTCGTACCGCGAAACCCTGGACCGCGTGCGCAAGGATATGGCCGTCGGCCACCTGAAAAACCGCCACGTGACCGTGGCGGAAGTGGCCTACCTGCTCGGCTTTTCGGAGCCGAGCGTCTTCCACCGGACCTTCAAGCGCTGGACCGGGGCGACGCCGAGGGATTTTCGGCAGGCCAATGCGGCGAAGTGAAGGAAAAGGCCCGGCCATGTAGTCGCATATCCGCCTAATCCGCCCCCCCTCCCACAAGGCTCGCGCGCGCGTCCCGCCTGTAAGACACCTCACCCTGGCCGATGCAACTCTCCCGGACTGCCTTTTGCGGAATCGTGCGGAATCCTGAAAACCTCTCCGGACCGAAATGCCGGGAGGATGCGCAACTCGGCAAAACCTCGGCCAAGATGGCAAGGCGCGGATTGACCGGCTTGCAGAGTACCGACAAGAATCGCTGAAATTCGCGGAATCCCGGCAACCATCGACCCGTAACCTGCCCGTAAGCGAGTGGATTCGGAATTGCTTCCATGACGCTGGGGAGGAAAGAAGATGCTGAGTAAATCCCAGGCCAAGGCCTTTTTCCTGACAGGGACGGGAGTTTTCGGGGCGATTTTCATCGCCCTGACCGTGGACTCCATGAAGCAGGTGCCCGCCCGGACCCATGAGGACCAGATGACCGAATCGGTGGTCCGGGGGAAGAAGATTTGGGAGAAGAACAATTGCATGGGCTGCCATACCCTTTTCGGCGAAGGAGCCTATTACGCTCCCGAGCTGACCAAGGTCGTGGAGCGGCGCGGCGAAACCTGGATAAAGGTCTTCCTCAAGGACCCGGAAGCCATGTTCCCCGGCGAGCGCAAGATGGTGAACTACCATTTCACCGATCCCCAGATCGAAGACGTCATCGCCTTCCTGAAATGGTGCGGCAACGTGGACCTGAACGGATTCCCGGCCAAGCCTCCCCTGGGAGGCAAGGCGGGCGGCGGTTCCCCCGGCGGAGTCCCCGCCTCCGCAGCGGACCCTTCCGTGGTCTCGGCCGCCCATGCGGGCCTGCCGCGCCCCGCGATCTTCGACGCCCTGTGCACCGCCTGCCATGCCGTGGCCGGCCAGGGCGGCAGCGTGGGCCCGTCCCTGGATTCCGTGTTCACGCGCAAGTCGCGGGAGGAAATCATGGCCTGGCTGACTGATCCCGCGAAAATTAAGCCGGGAACCGCCATGCCCAAGCTCCCCCTCTCGCCTGAGCAAATCATCGATCTCGCCGATTACCTTACCGCCCTCGGAGGTGCCAAGTGAAGTTCAAGTCCCAGCAAATCGCCTATTGGTATTTCGCGACGGCGATGCTCCTGTTCGGCTTGCAGATCGTGTACGGCTTCATCATGGCCTTCGCGCGTATCGGGTATGACGTGCTCCACCCGATCATCGCCTTCAATACCGCGCGCGCGGTGCATACCAACCTCCTGGTGGTGTGGCTGCTCACCGGGTTCATGGGATCGGCGTATTTCATGGTCCCGGAGGAAAGCGATCGCGAATTGTGGTCCCCCAAGCTGGCCATCGCGCAATTGCTGGCCCTTATCGTCGTTGGGGTCACCGCCATCGTCGGGTTCCACCTGAACTGGTGGGAAGGCCGCAAGTTCCTGGAAATCCCCCGCGAGCTCGACTACCTGGTGGTCGTCGACGTGCTGGCCTTCCTGCTCAACATCGGCATGACCATCCTGAAGGGCAGGCGCTTCACCACCACCTCCCTGGTCCTGTACATGGGCCTGCTCTTCGCGGCCCTGCTGTACCTGCCCGGCATGCTCGACTTCCACAACCAGACCGTGGACTCCTTCTACCGCTGGTGGGTGGTGCATCTCTGGGTGGAAGGCGTCTGGGAGCTCATCATGGGCGGAATCCTCTGCTACCTCCTCATCAAGCTCACCGGCGTGGACCGGGAGGTGGTGGAGAAGTGGCTGTACGTGATCATCGGGCTCACCTTCCTCTCGGGAATCCTGGGAACCGGCCATCACTACTACTATATCGGGACTCCCAAGTACTGGCTGCTGATCGGCGGCATCTTTTCCGCCCTGGAGCCCGTCGCCTTCCTGGGCATGGCCATCGCCGCCGTGACCATGGCCCGCAAGGGCGAGCGCAGGCACGAGAACCGCCTGGCCCTGAGCTGGACCCTGGCCTGCGCCATCCTGTCCTTCGTCGGCGCCGGGTTCCTCGGCATCGCCCATACCCTTCCGAGCGTCAACATGTACACCCACGGGACCCTGGTCACCGCCATGCACGGGCATCTCGCCTTCTGGGGGGCCTACGCCTGCGTGAACATCGCCATGATCAGCTATGCCATGCCCCTGCTCACGGGAAGGAAGCTGTTCGACACCACCGGCTCCCTGTTCGCCTTCTGGGCCTCCAACATCGGCATGGTGTCCATGACCGCCGCCCTGGCGGTGGCCGGCATCACCCAGGTGGCCCTGGAAAGGCGCATGGGGCTCGACTTCCTCGTCGTCCAGAAGGAGATCCAGGTCCACTTCGTGGGCATGGCCCTGGCCGCCGGCCTC
>CBILQL010000046.1:0-13731 GCA_966238865.1 uncultured bacterium | reverse complement strand
TGTTCGATCAGGGTTCCACGGTGCCCTTCATCACCCGCTACCGCAAGGAAGTCACCGGTTCCCTGGACGAGACCCAGATCCGGCTCCTCGAGGAGCGCTACGCCTACTTCAAGGAGCTGGCCGAGCGCAAGCAGACCATCCTCAAGAGCATCGAGACCCAGGGCAAGCTGACTCCCGAATTGCAGAAGAAGATCGACGCCACGGTGTCCAAGACCGAGCTCGAGGATCTGTACCTGCCCTACAAGCCCAAGCGCCGCACCCGCGCCATGGCCGCCAAGGAGGCAGGGCTGGAGCCCCTGGCCCGCATCCTGGACGGTTCGGCCCCGGCCCCGGAGGGCGGCCAGACGCCGGAGCAGATCGCCCAGCCCTACGTGAACGCCGAGAAGGGCGTCGCCGACGCGGCCGCGGCCCTGCAGGGCGCCCTGGACATCCTCGCGGAAGAGCTGTCCGAGGACGCCGACGTGCGCGCCCGCCTGCGCGAGATGGCCATGAAGAGCGGCCTCTACGTGAGCAAGGTGCGCAAGGAGCACGAGGGCAAGCGCACCAAGTTCGAGATGTACTACAACTTCTCGGAGAAGGTCTCCGCGCTGCCCTCCCACCGCATCCTGGCCATGCGCCGCGGCGAGAAGGAGGAGGTGCTCAAGACCGAGCTGGTGCTCGAGGACGAGAAGGTGCTGGCGCTGCTCCAGGCCAAGGCCATCAAGGCGGGCTCGCCGTTCAAGGCCGACCTGGAGAAGATGGTCAAGGACAGCTACGAGCGCCTGCTCAAGCCCGCCATCGAAACCGAGGTGCGCCTGCTGCTCAAGGAGCGCGCCGACGGCGAGGCCTACGTGGTGTTCCAGAAGAACCTGCGCGACGTGCTGCTGGCCGCCCCGGCCGGCCCCAAGGTGGTGATGGGCGTCGATCCCGGCTTCCGCACCGGCGTGAAGCTTGCCGTGGTGGACACCACCGGCAAGCTGCTCGAGCACCGCACCATCTATCCCATGCCGCCCCAGAAGGAGATCGAGGCCTCGCGCACCATCTTCCTGGCCATGGTGGAGAGCTTCAAGGTCGACATCATCGCCATCGGCAACGGCACCGCCTCGCGCGAGGTGGACGAATTCGTGGCCGAGTCGCTCAAGCAGATGGAGAAGGCCCCGATCAAGGTCGTGGTCTCCGAGGCCGGCGCGTCGGTGTACAGCGTGTCGCCCCTGGCCCTCAAGGAGTTCCCGGAGCTCGACGCCACCATCCGCAGCGCCGTGTCCATCGCCCGCCGCATCCAGGATCCCCTGGCGGAGCTGGTCAAAATCGATCCCAAGTCCATCGGCGTGGGCCAGTACCAGCACGACGTCTCCCAGAACGAGCTCAAGCGCAAGCTGGAGGTCGTGGTCGAGTCCTGCGTGAACAGCGTGGGCGTGGACGTGAACATCGCCTCCGAGGCCCTGCTCGGCTACGTGGCCGGCGTGAACAAGTCCCTGGCCAAGAACATCGTCGAGTACCGCAACCAGAACGGGGCCTTCGCCTCCCGCTCGGCCCTGGTCAAGGTGCCGCTCTTCGGGCCGAAGGCCTTCGAGCAGGCGGCGGGCTTCCTCCGCGTGCAGGCCGCCGAGAACGTGCTCGACGCCAGCGCCGTGCACCCCGAGCGCTACGACCTGGTGAAGAAGATGTGCGAGGACGCCGGCGTGGCCATCAAGGACATCATCGGCAACAAGGAGGCGATCCAGAAGATCGACCTCTCCAAGTACGTCACCGAGGAGGTGGGCATGCCCACCCTGCTCGACATCGTCGCCGAGCTGGAGAAGCCGGCCCGCGACCCGCGCGCCGAATTCACCTACGCCCGCTTCGACGCCAAGGTGCAGGACCTGAAGGATCTCGTGGTCGGCATGTGGCTCGAGGGCGCGGTCACCAACGTGACCAACTTCGGCGCCTTCGTGGACATCGGCGTGCACCAGGACGGCCTGGTCCACATCTCCGAGATGGCGGACAAGTTCGTCGACGACGCCAAGAAGCTGGTGACCGCGGGCCAGATCGTGCAGGTGCGCGTGCTGGACGTGGACGTGTCCCAGAAGCGCATCTCCCTCTCCATGAAGAAGGAGAGCGCCGTGAAGCCCGACGGGAAGAAGGCCGCCCCCGGCGGCAAGGGTCCCCAGGGGAAGGGCCCGGGCGGCAAGCCCGGCCAGCCCCGCCGGCCCCATGCCACGGTGGATCAGCTCAAGGACAAGTTCGGCGGCGAGGAGAAGTCGAAGCAGAACAACGTGAAGCTGGCCTTCTCGCTCAAGCAGCTGATGCGCTCCGGCAGATAAGCCGGAGCGCCGCGGTCGGGTCGGGTCGACCCGCGCCGCCGCTGAAATCGCCCCTGGCGACCGGTATCGGCCGCCAGGGGTTGTCCGCGTCGTCGGGCAGGGGAAAGTTTTATTAATTTTCCTGGGTCGGAACTCTCCGAAGCCCTTCCACCCGCCCTCGGCGGGGGGCCGGAATTGGGGCGGGTTAGCTCAGTTGGTTAGAGCAGAGGAATCATAATCCTCGTGTCCGGGGTTCAAATCCCTGACCCGCTACCAGTTCCGGACCCCAGGCCGCGGCGTCGCCCTGGAATCTGTCTGGCCATGAAACCGTTCGCATCGCATCGCGCCCCGCTCCTCGCGGCCTCGGCCCTGGGAGCGTCCCTGCTGCTGGCCTGTTCCAAGGAGGAACCGCCTCCGCCGCCGGAGGCGCAGCCCGTGGAACAGGCGGCGCCGGTCGAGCCCGAGCCCTTCGCCCCTCCCGCCAACGGCCTCCTCACCGAGGATCAGGTCCGCCGCTTCCTCCGGGCCCACGAGGCCATGGCGGCGGTCAACGACCTGTACCTGGACAGCCTGGCGGGCGCGACGCCCGAGCGCCAGCGCTCGGTGTACCAGGCCCTGGACATCGCCCGCGACAAGGTCACCCGCAGGTTCGGCCTCAACGGCTATGCCGAGTACCGCTGGATCCTCGAGGACGCGCCGCGCCACCCGGCCAACGTGCGCATCCTCCGGGAACTGAGCGTGACAACAGTCACGCGTTAAAAACCCCTGCCCGAATACTTTTGATCAATGACTCGAGCCCAGTTGGACTCCTTTATCTTCTCCATCCGGGGCCATCGGGTGATTTTGGACTCCGATCTGGCGCAGTTGTACGGAGTCACGACAAGTAGATTGAACGAAGCAGTAGGAAGAAATCCGAGGCGTTTTCCGGAGGATTTTGCATTCCGTCTCACCATGGAGGAAAACCGGAGCTTGAGATCGCAAAATGCGATCTCAAGAACGATTCCCGACGACCATGGGGGCCGTAGGCATCTTCCCTGGGTCTTCACGGAACATGGCGCCCTCATGGCCGCGAACGTGCTTCGCAGCGATACAGCCGTGGAAATGAGCTTGTTCCTGGTGCGGACCTTTGTCCGGTTACGGGAGCAGGCGATTTCGAATCAGACGATACTTCGCCGGCTATCCGAAATCGACAAGACCCTGCTACAGCACGACGGCGCCCTGCGGGACCTGTACCGGAAGCTCCTGCCCCTGCTGCAACCCCCTCCGGAGGCGGGACCCAAGCGGAAGCTCGGGTTCACCCGGGGGGAAAGCTAGAGCAGGCTGTCGGGCACGTCGGCGGCGTAGTCCACGCCCTTGACTCCGAAGCCGTAGAGGCGGTGGAAGTCGTTGCGATAGCCTTCGATGTCGGCCAGGGATGGGCCGTTGGCGGTGTCCACCTGCTGCCACAGGGCGTCGACCTCGCGCTGCACGTCCTCGCGCAGCTCCCAGTCGTCCATGCGGATGCGGTTCTCGGCGTCGGTCTCCACCTGGCCGCCGCTGCCCGAAGACGGGCCGGCGTAGAGCTTGGTCCGGAACAGGCGGTCCATCTGCTCCAGGCAGCCCTCGTGGATGCCCTTCTGCTTCATCACCTTGTAGAGCAGGCTGATGTACAGGGGCATGAAGGGGATGGCCGAGCTGGCCTGGGTGACGAGGGCCTTGTTCACCGAGGTGAAGGCGCGCCCGCCCAGGGCTTTCAGCTTCGCGTCGAGGCGGTGGGCGGTGCGCTCCAGGTCGTCCTTGGCGGTGCCGATGGTGCCGTTGCGGTATACCGGCTGGGTCACCTTGGGTCCGATGTAGGAATAGGACATGGTGATGGCCCCGGGGGCCAGGAGGCCGGCGGCGGAAAGGGCGTCGATCCACAGCTCCCAGTCTTCGCCGCCCATGACGGCGACGGTGTCCTTCACCTCTTCCGGAGAGGCGGGCTCCAGGGTCACCTCGGTGACCGCACCGGTGTTGAAGTCCAGGGTCTTGTTGGTGTAGGAGGAGCCGATGGGCTTCAGGGTGGACTTGTGCACGATGCCGGTCCTGGGATGGGTGCGTCGGGGCGCGGCCAGGCTGTAGACGACCAGGTCCACCTGGCCGAGGTCCTTCTTGAGGAGATCGAGGGTCTCGGCCTTCAGGGCGTCGGTGAAGGCGTCGCCGTTGAGGCTCTTGGCATAGAGGCCGGCCTTGCCGGCGGCCTTCTCGAAGGCCTGGGTCTGGTACCAGCCCGGGGAGGCGGTGCGGCCGCGCTCCGAGGGCCGCTCGAAGGACACGGCCAAAGTGCCGGCCCCGCTGCCGAAGGCGGCGGCCACCCGGGTGGAGAGCCCGTAGCCCGCGGACGCGCCGAGGATGAGGGCACGCTTCGGCCCCTTCGGGATGGGCCCGCGGGATTTCACATAGTCGATTTGCTCCTGGACCAGGGCCGCGCAGCCGACGGGATGGGCGGTGGTGCAGAGGAAGCCTCGGATTTTCGGTTCAATGACCATAGAAGAAAAAACCTAGTTGTTTGCAGGGGAAAATTCCATCCCTCCGGGTCGGCCGGGAACCGGCGCCGGGGCCGGCGGACGGCGCGGAAGCGGGCGCCCGGGGGTCTGCGCGCGGCCCGGTTAGACTATCTTTTTAGCCGCGTCGGCGGCCGCCGGGACGCGGATTCGAGGGGCATCCGGCCCGGTCCGTCGCCGGCTGCGGGGAATGGAGGATAACGGCACATGAAGTTCGAAGCACCCAAGGCGGTTTTCCTCGATGCCTTGCAGATGGCCGTGAGCGCCATTCCCAACAAGACCACACTCCAGATCCTGTACAACCTGATGCTCAAGCTCGAGGGCGGTTCCCTGGAGATCCGGGCCACCGACCTCGACATGACCATCGTGCTCCGCCTCACGGTGGAGGGCCACGAGGACGGCGAGATCGTCATCAACGCCCGCAAGCTGCTCGAGGTGGTGAAGGAGCTGCCCGATTTCCCGGTGCTGTTCTCGGTGGACGAGTACATCGTGACCATCAAGAGCGAGAGCGGCTTCCAGTGCAACCTCACCGGCTTCGACGCCGGCGAATACCCGGCCCTGCCGGACCTGGGCCAGGCCAAGTCCTTCCAGCTTCCGCTCAAGGACCTGCGTTTCCTGTCGGAGAAGACCGCCTTCGCCGTCTCGAGCGATTACAGCCGCATGGCCCTGACCGGCATCTTCGCGGAGTTCAAGAAGGGGGCCCTGCAGATGGTGGCCACCGACGGGCACCGCCTGGGCAAGTCCTGGTCGCCGCTCCAGAGCGTCCCGGACCAGTCCGGCGTCATCCTGCCGCCCAAGGCCCTGTCCCAGGTGCTGCACATGAGCGAGGATCCGGACTATCTCCTCAACGTCGAGATCGGGCCCTCCAACGCCCGCTTCTCCACCGAGACCATCTCCATCACCACCAAGCTCATCGAAGGGCCCTACCCGAACTACGAGAACGTCATCCCCAAGGACTTCTCCAAGAAGCTGAAGGCGAACCGGGAGCACCTGGGATCGGTGATCCGCCGCGTGGCCACCATGGCCAATGCCAAGACCCGCCTGGTGGTCTTCGGCTTCGCCGATCGCGAACTCACCCTGTCGGCCAAGAACCAGGACCTGGGCGGGGAGTCGGAGGAGAGCCTGCCGGTGGAGTATTCCGGCGAGGCCGTCGAGGTGGGCATCAACGCCCAGTACGTGCTGGAGGTGTTCCGCCTCATCCACACGGAAGAGGTGCTGTTCAAGTTCAACAACCCGCTCGGCGCCATCATCGTCGAGCCGGTGATGGAGAACCCGAACTACTTCTTCATCGTCATGCCGCTGCGCATCCTCAAGGACGCCCAGTAGACGACGTCCGGTAGGGCGTCCCTCCTCCGGGTCCTCCGGGGCGGGGTGCCCAGGCCCGGCAGGCCGCCCGCAAAGCGCCTTTCCGGCGGTCCGCGGGCCGATTGCGCGCCCCTGGCCGGGGAATTGCGGGATTCGCCCGAAAGCCCTATAATCGGCATGTGACTTCCCGCACGGACGCTCCCGTCCCGGCTTTCGCCCTTGTCCTCGCCCTCGCCTTGGGGGCCGCAGGTTCCGCGGCCGCCGATCGGCCCGTCCTGCCCGATCCGCCCCTGGGAACCGGCTCCGAGGCCTTCCTGGGAGGCGGGACCGGCCATGCCGGGGGCGTGGGCGCCCTCTTCGTCAATCCGGGCGCCCTGTCCATCGCCGCGGGACGGGAGATCGAGCTGGGGGCCATGGAGCTGTCCGGCGACATCTCCCCCTATTCCCTGTTCGGCGGACGCGCGGGCGCCTGGTCCTTCGCCGCCGGGTCCTTCCACGACCGGCGCGCGGGCCCTTTCCGGAGCGGCCTCGCGGTCGGCGGGGCGCGCGAGGTGGTCCCGGGGCTGTCCCTGGGGGCCGCGGTGCGCAGCCAGGGGGGCATGCGCGGCTCCGGCGCGGACGCGGACGCGGGGCTGCTGCTTCTCCTGCCGGAGGGCCCCTCCGGCAACCGGGCGTCGTTCGGGCTGGCGGCGCGCAACCTGGCCGAAAGCGGCCTGGGTCAGGAACCGGAGGGTTACCGGACACTCCGGAGTTACGCCGTGTCCGCCGGCATCGGGCGCGGATCGGCCCGCCTCCCGCTGCTGCCGATCCGGGAGCCGGACTTCGCCTACGAATTCCGCGCCGCCGGGCTGCGGAACGCCGGCCTCTCCCATGTCCTCTCCGCGGGCGCCGCCTTCGGGTCTTCGGGCCCCCTATCCCTGCGGGCCAGCATGCGCCTGCCCCACGAGGGGGCCGCCCGCCTGGCCCTGGGAGGGGCCTACCGCTTCCTGCTCGGGACCGGCAGCCTGGGATGCGGCTACGTGTTCTCGGCGGGCGGGGCCGGGACCCCGGAAAGCGGGCAGTCCCATGCCCTGTCGTTCAACCTGGCCCTCGGGACGCGCGTCGATCGCCAGCCGCCCTGGGTGTCGGTGCGGGCCGATCGCGTGTACCTGGGCGCGGACGCGCCCGGCCATGACCGGGTGCATTTCCGCCTGCGGGCCGCGGACCGTTCCGCGACCCGCCCTTGGGCCGGCGGCGGCGGGGGCTTCGTGACCGGGCCGGAGGGCGCCGAGGAGGCCAAGGCCCCGGGCGAGGCCGATGCCGGGGGCCGCGGGGAGCTGGACGGATGGACCCTGGCCATCTTCGCCACCGACGCCCTGGGACGCAAGCAGCGCCCGGTGCGGACCTTCGAGGGGAAGGATCTTCCGCCGCGCCTCATCCGCTGGGATGGCCGCGGCGCCGGCGGCGCGGCGCTGGGACCCGGCTATTACGCTTTCCGCTTCTCCGCCACGGACAAGGCCGGCAATCGCAGCGAGACCGCCTGGCAATTGGTGGAACTGGGTTCCACGGAGCCCGGGACGCCGCCGAAGGCGGACGTCGCGGCGCCCGAAGCGCCGGCCCATCCCGCGGCGCCGGCGGCAGGCATCGCCGCGCCGCCCATCGTCGAAGGCGAAGACGGCTGAACGCCTTCCGATGCGCCCTCGGCCGGTCGACAATCCGGTTCCGGACTATTGGAGCTTGGGCCCTGCGGAGAACTGGGCGGCCACCAGCGCTTCCAGCTCCTTGTCCTGCACGGCGGTGTAGCCCGGCATGGCTTTGATCAGGTTCCCCTTCCGATCGAAGAGGTAGAGCGACGGCAGGCCCTCGAAGCCGAAAGCCTTCGATTGGGTGTCGTCGGGGTCCAGCAGCACCTGGTAGTTGACCTTCAGCTTCTTCGCGAACCGGGACACCTTGGACGCGGCGCCCTTGTCCAGGCTGACGCCGACCACGGCCAGGCCGCGGGAGCCGTATTTCTCCTGGAGGCGCGACAGGGCGGGAATGGTCTCCCGGCAGGCGGCGCACCAGGTGGCCCAGAAGTCGATCAGCAGCACCTTGCCGCGCCATTCCTCCGAGGCGCGGGGCTTGCCTTCGAGATCCGGGAGGGTGAAGGCGGGCAGGCTCTCGGGCGTACCGGGCGTCTTGGGCGCCTCGGCTCGGATGGAGGCCGGGAAAGCGGCCAGGGCCGAGACCAGGATTGCCAGGACTCTGGAAGCGAATGATGTCCTCCGAGCGGCCATGAGGCCTCCTTTCACGCGGCGGGAACCCGTCACAGATCGAACCCCAGTCCGACCATGAAGGTGCCCTGGAGATAATACTGATCGGGGCCGTAGAACTGATAATTGAAGAATGGGTTCACGCCGTCGTCCTCGCCCTTGGTGTCGCGGATGCCGTGATCGTAGCCGATGTCCCAGCGATCCGGAAGCAGGGCGGATTCGGACCAGCTTTCCGGAAAGGCCGAGGCCAGCTTCACCCCCAAGGTGAGCGAGGAGAAGGACGAGTAGCGGATGTCGGGGGTGCGGAAGGCTTCGGTGCCGGCATAGGCGTCGCTGTAGAAGGCGGCGGCGCCCTGGCGGTAGCCCCGGCCGCGCAGGCGCACATAGGTCCGATCGGTGAGGTACTGGTGCCATTGCAGGTCGAGGGTGTTGGAGACGAGGCGCCAGTCGTCCCGGTAATGCCGCGCCTCGGTGTGCAGGGAGGCGAGGCGCCCGCCCACCCGGAAGCCCTGGATCCACTTCGCGGTGTAGGCCATGCTCAGCTTGGAGTCCGGGAGGTTCTCGTCCACCATGGCCCCGGCGGCGGTGATCACGGGGTTGTACGGATGGCCCAGATAGCCGGTGCTGCGGATGGGGTTCACCGAGAGGCTGACCAGGGACAGGGGGGAGAGCAGCTGGGTGAGGCCCAGGGTCACGGCCTGGATGCGGCGATCGCCGCCGCGCCCCTCGAAGCCGGTCAGGGGGTGGAAGTCATCGAGGAACAGGGCCCAGGAGCCGTAGAGGGTGGTGTTGCGCTGGTTGAGATCCACGGAGGCCGTCACCGACGGGGACAGGGAGGTGTAATCGTTCTCGTCGCTGTAATACAGGGAGGCCGAGGCCTCGCGGCCGTCCTTCGCGTAGGCCAGGGTGCCCTGCTCGCTGTGGCGGATCTCGCTGCGCGAGGCTCCGCTGATGCCGTCCAGCGCCTTCTCGTTGTCCCCCAGGGTCCCCACCTTGCGCAGCCCCAGGTGGCGCGAGGCCCCGCTCACCGCGTCCAGCTCCTGGTTCCATCTCAGGCTGAACCAGCCGGGCAGCTGCTGGACGAAGACCAGGGCCGGCGTATGGTTCCAGACCCCGTTCCGGTCCCAGTAGTACATGTACTTGAGGTCGAGGCTGCTGCCCGAGCCGGCGGCGAGGGCGCCGACGCGGACGAGGGCGGCGAAGAGCAGCAGGACGGAGACGGTCCCAATCCCCCGCCGTCCGCGGGAGCCGCGCGTCAGCATCCGCAACCGCCGCCCGAACCGGAGCCGCCGCCGGCGGAGCCTTCCCGGCGGGGGAGGTTGTGGGACTCCAGGCCGGCGCCCAATTCGTCCGGGACGGGTTTGAGGATGGGATCGCTCAGGAATTCCCGGTCTTTCTGCAGGACGCGGGCGCAGCCGCCCAGCAGGAGGGCCGGAAGGATCAGGAAAACCGCGGACGGCAGGATTCTCATGGGATGTCTCCGGCATAGATAGTATCGAAAAACGTCCGCATGCGGGCGACAAAATAGGAATTCGGCCGGTTCCCGCATGCCCGGCGGGGCGAAATGCTACCTTGGACCCGGTATGGCCGCAATGGATGCAAAGGACGCCATCCTCGTCTTTTCCCGTACCCTCGGCTGGCGGCATGCCAACATTCCCGCCGGCCTGGCCGCCCTGCGGAAGCTGGGCCGCGAGCAGGGCTTCGCGGTGACGACGACCGAGGATCCGGCCGTCTTCACCCCGCAGGCACTGTCCGGCTTCGGGGCCGTGGTGTTCTTCAACACCACCGGATCGGTGCTCATGGGCCCGCAGCAGGAGGCCCTCCAGGGCTTCGTCCGCGGGGGCGGCGGCTTCGTGGGCATCCATGCCGCCTGCGACACCGGCTATGACTGGCCCTGGTACGGCGAGCTGGTGGGCGCCTATTTCGCCAGCCATCCCGTCGTCCAGCCCGGCAAGGTGCGGGTGGCCGACGCCGATCATCCCGCCATGGCCCATCTCCCGGAGACGTGGACGCGCTGGGACGAATGGTACGACTTCCAGGCGAATCCCCGGGACAAGGTGCGCGTGCTGGCGGTGCTGGAGGAGAGCTCCTACCAGGGCGGCAGGATGGGGGCGGATCATCCCATCGTGTGGTGCCGCGACTTCGAGGGCGGCCGCTCCTTCTATACCGGCCTGGGCCATACGCGGCGCGGCTTTTCGGATCCGCGCTACCTCCGGCATCTCCTGGGGGGCATCCGGTACGCCCTGGGCTAGCGGCACGGCATCTCCCTTGCACCTCCAAAGCCTCACCCTCACCCATTTCCGCAACTATGCCGGGCGGGAGCTGTCCTTCCATCCCGGCATCAACCTGCTCGCGGCCCCCAACGGGCACGGCAAGACCAATCTCCTGGAGGCCATCCACTTCGCCTGCGTGGCCCACAGCCAGCGCACCCGCCGCGACAAGGAGCTCATCGAATGGGGCCAGTCCGCCTTCGTGCTGCGCCTGCTCGGGGAGCTGGACGGCCAGCCGCACGCCCAGTCGGTCGAATACACGGAGACGGGCGCCAAGCGGGTCAAGGTCAACGGCCGGGAAAGCCACCGCCTGTCCGATCTCCTCGGCTATTTCTCCGTGGTCTCCTTCAGCCCCGAGGACCTGGACATCATCCGATCCTCGCCCCAGGTGCGCCGGCGCTTCCTGGACATCCTGCTCTGCCAGGGAAGCGCCGAATACCTGGACCTCCTCCGGCGCTACAACGCCGCCCTCAAGCAGCGCAACAGCCTCCTGAAAGCCGCCAGGGGCGGTCCTGTGGGCGGTCCGGCCGGCGGCGCCCGGATGGATCGGGGCGAGGTCGAGCGGCTGCTCCAGGCCTTCGAAGCCCCCCTGGCGGAAACCGGCGCCGGAATCACCTGGCATCGCCGCAAGGTGCTCGCGGAGATGGCTCCCCTGGCCCGGGACTGCTACCGCGAAATCGCCGCCGCCGCCGAGCCGCTGGAGCTGTCCCTGGCGGGGTCGGTTTCGGCTGCCGAAGATGTGGGGAAAGCCCGGGACGAATTCCTCGCAACGCTCGCCGCCACAAGGGTTTCCGAGCGGGAGGCCGGGACCACGTTAAGTGGCCCGCATCGCGAGGATTTGCTATTTTTCCTGGCCGGAAAGCCGGTGCGGGAATACGGGTCCCAGGGGCAGAAAAGGTCGGTGGCGCTGAGCCTCAAGCTGGCCTCTGCGCGCCTCCTGGAAGCCCGTCGGAACCGCCCCCCCATCCTGCTCCTCGACGATGTGTTCGCGGAGCTGGACGAGGGCCGGCGCGGCCGCATCGGGGAGCTCATCCGGGGCCGGGGACAGGTGTTCATCGCCAACCCCCGCCCCGCGGATCTGCCCTTCACGGCGGACCAGGTGATTTCCGTGGAGCGCGAAGGGAGCGGATGAAGCGGAGAACGGGGCCCATGGTGGGATTGAACCACGCGCTTCAGGGCGTGCTCGCGGACGCGGGCCTGGGGCACCTGATCCACGAGGAGAAGCTCCGCAGGAACTGGGAGGCGCTCCTGGGGCCCAGGGCTTCCGCCATCGCGACCCTGGAGGGGCTCAAGGGCTGGGTGCTGCGGGTGAGGGTGGAGAGCGCCACGTGGCGCAACGAGCTGAGCTTCCAGCGGGAAGAGATACGGAAGAAGGCGAACGATTTGCTCGGGGCGGATTTGATCAAGGACGTGTTGCTGCAGTGACGGGCTTCGCGCCCGGACGGATTGATTTTACAACTGAGGTGCTATGAGCTTGGACGAAAGCGTCAAGGAACGGAAATACGAAGCCAGCGACATCAAGGTGCTGGAGGGCCTGGAGGCGGTGCGCAAGCGCCCCGCCATGTACATCGGTTCGACCGACATCCGGGGCCTGCACCACCTGGTGTACGAGGTGGTGGACAATTCCGTGGACGAGGCGCTGGCCGGGTTCTGCACCCGCGTCGACGTCGTCATCACCCGGGACAACGGCATCTCCGTCGAGGACAACGGCCGCGGCATCCCCACCGAGATCCACCCCACCGAGGGCGTGGGCACGGTGGAGGTGGTGATGACCAAGCTGCATGCCGGCGGCAAGTTCAGCCACGACACCTACAAGGTTTCGGCCGGCCTGCACGGCGTGGGCGTCTCCTGCGTAAACGCCCTGGCCTCCGACATGACCGTCACCGTGAACCGGAACGGCAAGACCTTCCGCCAGGGCTTCCGGCGCGGGGTCCCCGTGGACCGCGGCAGCTTCGTCGGCGACACCGACAAGCAGGGCACCATCGTCTACTTCCTGCCCGACGCCGAGATCTTCACCGAGACGGTGTACAACTTCGACACCCTGTCCTCGCGCCTGCGGGAGCTGGCCTTCCTCAACAAGGGCCTCACCATCACCATCCGCGACGAGCGGGAGGAGAACAAGTTCCACGAGTTCTGCTTCCCGGGAGGCATCTCCGCCTTCATCGAGTACATGGATCACAACAAGAAGCCGCTCACGGAGAAGCCCATCCACATCGTGCGCGAGCAGGAGAACGTCCCCGTCGAGATCGCCTTCCGCTACAACGAGGGCTACACCGAGAGCCTCTTCTCCTTCGTCAACAACGTGAACACCGTGGACGGCGGCACCCACGTGGTGGGCTTCAAGGCCGCCCTGACGCGCGTCATCAACGCCAAGGCCAGGGAGTTCCTCTCCAAGAAGAACAGCGACATCGACCTCACCGGCGACGACGTGCGCGAGGGCCTCACGGCCGTGGTCTCCGTCAAGCTCTTCGACCCCCAGTTCGAGGGCCAGACCAAGCACAAGCTCGGCAACAGCGAGGTGAAGGGCATCGTCGAGGGCGCCGCCTTCGAGATGCTCACCAACTTCTTCGAGGAGAACCCCACCTTCGCCCGCAAGGTGGTGGACAAGGTCTACAACGCCGCCGTGGCCCGCGAGGCCGCGCGCAAGGCCCGCCAGCTGGCGCGCCGCAAGAGCGTGCTCGAGGGCGGGGGCCTGCCCGGCAAGCTCGCCGACTGCTCCAGCCGCAACCCGGCCGAATGCGAGCTGTACCTGGTGGAGGGCGACTCCGCCGGCGGCAGCGCCAAGCAAGGCCGCGACCGCACCTTCCAGGCCATCCTGCCGCTCAAGGGCAAGATCCTCAACGTGGAGAAGGCGCGCATGGACAAGATCCTCGGCAACGAGGAGATCTCGACCATGGTGCAGGCCATCGGGACCGGCCTCGGCGAGGAGACCTTCAACTACGACAAGCTCCGCTACCACAAGATCATCATCATGACCGATGCCGACGTGGACGGCAGCCACATCCAGACCCTGCTCCTAACCTTCTTCTGCCGCTACATGAAGGAGCTCATCGAGAACGGGGTCCTGTACCTGGCCCAGCCGCCGCTGTACAAGATCAAGGCCGGCAAACTGGAGAAGTATGCCTTCGACGACGCCGAGAAG
>CBILQL010000045.1:0-13845 GCA_966238865.1 uncultured bacterium | reverse complement strand
GGGTCACTCCTCGTCCGACCTCAGCTTCGCCAGCACGCTGAGATCGTCGAGCGTGGACATGTCGCCCTTGCTCTCGACGCCGTTGGCGACGTCGCGCAAAAGCCGGCGCATGATCTTCCCCGAGCGCGTCTTGGGCAGGGCGTCGGTGAAGTGGATCTGGTCGGGCATGGCCAGGGGACCTATCATGTTGCGGACGTGGACCTGGAGGTCCTTGGCGGTCTTGTCGCCCTTCTGGGCGCCTTGGCCCAGGATGACGAAGGCGGCCACGCCCTCCCCCTTCACATCGTGCTTGAAGCCCACCACCGCGGCCTCGACCACGGCGTCATGGGCCACCAGGGCGCTTTCCACTTCCATGGTGGACAGGCGGTGGCCGCTGACGTTGAGCACGTCGTCGATGCGGCCCAGGATCCACAGGTAGCCGTCGGAGTCGCGCACCGCGCCGTCTCCGGCCAGGTACCACCCCTGTTTCTGGAAGCGCGACCAGTACACGTCCTTGAAGCGGTCGTCGGCCTTGAACAGGTTGCGCAGCATGGAGGGCCAGGGCTGCTTGATCACCAGGAACCCGCCCTGGTTCGCACCCAATTCCTCGCCCTTCTCGTTGACGATGGCAGGCTCCACGCCGAAGAACGGGAAGGTCGCGGACCCCGGCTTGGTGGGTGTGACGCCCGGCAGGGGAGAGATCATGATGGCGCCAGTCTCGGTCTGCCACCAGGTGTCGACGATGGGGCAGCGCTTGCCTCCGATCACCTCGTGGTACCAGATCCAGGCCTCGGGATTGATGGGCTCGCCCACCGATCCCAGGAGGCGCAGCGAGGACAGGTCGTGCTTCCCGGGGTGATCGTCGCCCCATTTCATGAAGGATCGTATGGCGGTGGGCGCGGTGTAGAAGATGTTCACCTTGTAGCGCTCCACTATCTGCCAGAAGCGGTCGTTCTCCGGGAAGTTGGGGGCGCCCTCGTACATGAGGGTGGTGGCGCCGTTGTTGAGCGGCCCGTACACCACGTAGCTGTGGCCTGTGACCCAGCCGATGTCGGCGGTGCACCAGTAGGTGTCCTCTTCCCGGATGTCGAAGATGTGCTTGGAGGTGAGGTAGGTGCCCACCATGTATCCGCCGGTGGTGTGCAGGATGCCCTTGGGCTTGCCGGTGGAGCCGGAGGTGTAGAGGATGTAGAGGGGATGCTCGGAGTCGAGCTCCTCGGCGGGGCAATCGGGCGAGGCGTGGTGCATCAGGTCCGCCCACCAGTAGTCGCGGCCCTCGACCATGTCCACGGAATTGCCGGCGCGCTTGACCACGATATTGGTCTTGACCGTGGGGCAGCTCTTCAGGGCCTCGTCCACGGTGTCCTTGAGGCGGAGGATGGAGCCGCGGCGGAATCCGCCATCGGCGGTGATTACTGCCTTGCACTCCGCGTCGTTGATCCGATCGACCAGGGCGGGGGCCGAGAAGCCCCCGAAGATGATGGAATGCACCGCGCCGATGCGGGCGCAGGCCAGCATGGCGATGGCCAGCTCGGGAACCATGGGCAGGTACAGGGCCACGGTGTCGCCCTTCCCCACCCCGTGGGACTTGAGGACGTTGGCGAACTTGCACACCTGGCGATGGAGCTCGAGATAGGTCAGCGCCTTGCGCTGTCCCACCGGCTCGCCCTCCCACAGGATGGCCACCTTGTTCTTGCGGGCCGTGGTCAGATGCCGGTCCAGGCAATTGTAGGAGAGGTTGGTCTTGCCGCCTTCGAACCACTTCGCGAAGGGAGGATTGTCCCAGTTGCGGACGCGGTCCCATTTCTTGAACCAATGGAGCTCCCCGGCCATCTTGCCCCAGAACGCCTCCGGGTCCTTGATGGACTCCTGGTAGAGGGTCTCGTACTGGGCCCAGGTGGCAATCGACGCCTTGCGGGAGAACGCCTCGGGCGGAGAGAACTTGCGGGTTTCGTTCAGGACGTGTTCGATGTTTCCGGACATGGGGAAAAAACTAGGAATCGGCCCCCGGGTGTCAAGAAAGGGTTGTACCTTTTGGGCATGGTCTGGATCCGAATCGCCGGCATCCTGGGCTTCCTCGGCGTGGCCACGGGAGCCTTCGGAGCGCATCTCCTCAAGTCCCGCCTTTCCCCGGACCTCCTCGCCGTCTGGCAAACCGCCGTGCTGTACCATCTCCTGCACGCCGTCGCCCTGCTCGCCCTGGCCCTTTTCGGCAAAGCCTCCGGCACCGATATCCGCCCGGGCGCCATCGCCTTCACCGCCGGCATCCTCGTCTTCTCCGGGAGCCTGTACGCCCTGGCCCTGTCCGGCATCCGCGTCCTGGGGGCCGTCACGCCCCTCGGGGGCCTGGCCTTCCTGGCGGGCTGGCTTTGGGTGGCTTTCCGCCTGCGCCCCCTTTAGTTCCTCCGAACCTATCTTATTAGAAGGAAGGGGGCGGAAGGAGGACGCGATGGCCGATGAAAAGGTTTATCAAGGTCTGCGCGCCGGCGACACCTGGCTGGCGAAGGGCCCCATCACCTATCCGCAGGCGGAGGAGCTGATCCTGGGCCATCTGCGCGGAGCCAATCTGGACACGGCCTATTCCCTGGACGAGGAGGGCGATCACCTTGCCATCGAATTCGGCGACAAGGATGAGCCCGGATCCGCAAGCTATCCGGGCAGCAACGCCTTCCCCAAGGACCAGGTCTGGGGCTCGGTAGGCAAGACGCGCTCCGACAAGCGGACCGAATATCCCAACCCCTGACGCGAGGCTTTCGGGACTACATCCCGAAAGCCTTCGAATCTTCCACGAAGGACTTCATGCCTTCGTCGCTGAGGGGGTGGTTTGCCACCGTCATCAGCACGTTCGCCGGGACCGTGAGGATGTCCGGGCCTGCCAGCAGGCATTCGGTGAGCTGCACCTGGTTGCGGAAGCTGGCGGCCAGGATCTCGGTGGTGATGCCGTAATTGGCGAACACGGTGGCGATCTCGAAGATCAGCCGCGCGCCCGCGTCCTTGACGGGGCCGCCGGAGGCCACGTACTCGCTGTTGTGCATCAGCTGGTCGCCCTTGCTGTTCTTGTGATCCTCCACCCAGTACAGCGAGTTGCCGGGCTGGCGCTCGGGCTTGTCGTTCTTGTAGGCGTAATCCGCCAGGCGGCCGAGGAACGGGCTCACGTAGGTGGCGCCGGCCTGGGCGGCCCAATAGGCCTGGGTGGTGTTGAAGATGAGGGTGACGTTGGTCTTGACGCCCTTCTCCCACAGGCGGCGGATGACCTTGAGGCCGGTGAAGGGATCGGCGGACGGATTGACGGCGGTGTAGCCGCCCACCGGCACCTTGATCACGGAATTGTCGCCCAGCTCGGCCAGCTCCGAGGCCTGCTTCACCATCTTCTCCTCGTCGAGCTCGGTGAGCTCCAGGGAAACCGGGTAGGGGCGCAGCTTGGAGCAGAGATCCTTCATGATCTCCTTGGCATGGCCCCAGGACTTGGCTCCGGCCTTCTTGAGCAAGGTGGGATTGGTGGTGATGCCGTTCACGATGCCGGCCTTGAACAGGGGCTCGATGTCCGACCAGGTGGCGGAATCGCAGAAGATGCGCGGCGCCTTGGCGGCCGGATGCTTGAGCGGATTGCCGGGCTTGTCTGCGTTGACCACGGGCATCTGGGCCTTGCGTTGCAGCATGGCGGCGCTGGAAAATGCGGGAACGAACATGTCGATTTTCTCCTGGTTGTATTCTTGGGGTCCCTCAAATTTAAGTTAAAAAACCGGTCGGCCCGGAGCCGCGGGCGGTATCTGCCGGCGGATGCGGAAATACGCATGCGCGGGAGTGCATCTTCCCGGCTTCCCCGGAGCGCGGTCACCGGGCCGGTTGTAATTCTTTCGACAAGATTATCCATGGAGGAGATCCGCATGCGGCATGCCTGCATCCGGCGCCCCGCCCCTCCGGCACGCCCCTGATCCTGCCCGGCAGCCCATCTCCATGGCCTACATTTTGACGTCGACCGCACCCACGGCGGCGCTTACATCGTTCCGGACGGTCTCTGTTACCATGCGAATCAGGACAATCCCGGCGCCGGCGGATGCGAATACCCCATGGAAGGGCGATACAAGGCCCAGGCCCTGTTCGACTATACGCCCGCCGCCCTCCATTTTGCAGACCGTGTACAACTCCGATGCCGGCCAATGCGTTGACATCTTGGAAGCATCCGTCAGCGATGGACTGGGGGACCGCGGAGGCTGCAGGCCGCGTGGCGGTCATCGGGACACGTTTTTTATTAAAATGTGTGACATATGAGGTACCTGCCGCTCGTGTTCGTCGGAATATGGAGTGCGATTTTCGCGACGGATGCGGCCGGACAGACAAACTGGAATTGGCTCAGTCCGACTCCAACGGGGAATCGACTCGCAGACGACGCATGGACCGGCAAGCAGCTTGTTGCCGTCGGTTACGATGGAACCATCATAACTTCGGACGACGGCGTTGTTTGGGCCAGCCGATACTCCGGAACCAGCAAGCACTTGAGTACTGTCGCCTCGAGCGGTTCTATGATTGTCGTCGCAGGATCTTCCGGGAACATCCTTTCGTCTACGGACGGGATATCCTGGACTACCCGAAGAGCCGATACGGATGGCGCAATCACATCATTGATTTGGACCGGAAGCCAATTCGTCGCCATGAAGGTGCAAGATTCGATTTTAACTTCTCCCGATGGGATTACGTGGACTGCCCGCCGATATTCCGGGGTTTCCAAGCCTCTATACCACATTGTCTGGACAGGCACACAATTTGTCGGCGCCGGGCAAGAAGGGTTGTTGGCCACGTCGCCTGACGGCATTGCCTGGGCATTGCAATCGTCCAATGCGGCGGACGATTTCTGGTCTATCGCTTCCAACAGCACGCGAATTGTCGCAATCGGGGAGCTATTTTCCCGCGTTTCAACGGATGGGGTGACTTGGAACCGCTCGAACCTGACCGACCGGTATTATTCCGTCATTTGGTCCGATACGATATTCGTAGCCGTCGGGCAATACGGCCGGGTTGCGACTTCCAAAGACGGAGTACTTTGGACGGAGAGGGTGGGGGTGTCCACCTCGATCCCGGCATCCGTGGCTTGGACCGGCACGAAATACGTGGCGGTCGGATCGCAAATTGGATTTGCCACAGGCACAGTGGTAATTTCCCCGGATGCCGTGAATTGGTCCCAGACCAGTTGGGGAATCGACAGCCATCTTTCCGGCATTGTCTGGACCGGAAAACTTTTCGTCGCATCCGCCCAGACGGGAGGAATCCACACCTCCTCCGACGGCAGGAACTGGTCTGAGAAAATGGTCCAACCCTACTATATCCCGATCGAAAGCATGTGCCGGACCGGAGGTCGAATCTTCGCTTTCCAGCAGGACGGAAAAGTCCTGGTTTCTTACGATGGTTCGGATTGGATCACTGAGACGTGGACGGCGAATCAGCATTTTCTTTTTGCGGCAGCGTCCGATTCCACTACAGTAGCGGTGGGAGAAAAGGGCGCCATTGCGCGCTCCGATGGGGACCGATGGATTGCGCAAGCTTCCGGCACGCAATACGGCCTGAATTCCGTGGCATGGGGCGGAGGGAAATTCGTAGCCGTCGGATGGAACGGAACGGTGTTGACTTCGGGAAACGGCTCGTCCTGGGCCGCGCAGAATTCGGGAACCCAGGAAAAATTGAACTCGGTAATTTGGAATGGAAGCGGATACCTGGTCGTCGGCAATGCCGGGACCATCCTGACTTCTCCCGATGGAAGCGCATGGATCAAGCGGCATTCCGGCATGGAAACGAATCTCCACCAGGCTACATGGTCGGGAGAAAAGTTTGTAGTCGTTGGAGAATGGGGAACGATCCTTTGTTCCAGCGACGCTGTCGTTTGGTCAGCCATGAATTCCTGGACCACTCAAGCGTTGCTATCCGTCATATGGACCGGCAGCCAATTCGTGGCCGCGGGGGAATACAGCACCATATTGTCGGCAACACAGGATGGCGCCATCCGGATTGCGCCTCGAGCGAACAAACCGGATGGTTTGCTATTGAGGCGGACACCTCATCTTTTCATCGCTGAACTGCCGGCTGATTGGAGAGGAAGAAAGATACAAGCCTCGATTTTCAGCGCCAGCGGCAGGCACATACGTTCCCTGGGAAGCTCTTCCAGGGCCGACACGCTGGAAATGCCGGTCGAGCGGCTTGCAAGCGGGATGTATATCCTCACCCTCCATGGCGGAACGTTTCCTTATTCAGGAATTTTCAGTGTCCAGAACTGAAACGTACCGCCGTTTGAATCCTGCGCCGAAAATCCTCAGTCCTGCGGTATCAACCTCTCGACCAGTCCCTGTATGCGAGGCCCGAAGATGAGGATGGCCGGGATGGCCAGGACGTAACCCACGCCCCAGGATCGCAGCCAGATGCGCGTGAAGTGCTCGGAGAAGCCCAGGTTCACGGCGATGAGGGCGAAGGAGACCATTCCTGTCGTCACGACGCCCATCAGCATGGCGAAGGCGATTTTCCGTTTCAGTTCCGATTTCATATTCACTCCTTGGTTGGATTATTTATACCGAATGGTATATTTTGAGGCGAAAAAAGAGTCATGTCAGGTCCAGGATGGTCTTCTCCACCGCTGACATCACGGCTTTGCGATGCTGGGCATTCCCGGTGAGGCGGGAGATGAGGACGGCGCCTTCGATGAGGGCGATGACGGTCAATGCGGCGCGCTCCGCGTCCACTCCGGGGCGGAACTCCTTGGCGGCGATGCCGGCCTCGATCAAGGCCATGATGCCCTTCTTCCATCCCTGGAATGCGCCGACGGCCTTCTCGCGCAGGGCGGGATGGGTGTCGTCGGCCTCGACGGCGGTGTTGAGCAGCGGACAGCCGCCCTCGGGAAGCAGCGGGGACGGGAAGCTCCCGTACATGCGCGCGAAGACGAGCAGCTTTTCCTTGTAGGTCCTGCGCTTGTCCATCTCCGCGCGAACCGCGGCCTGGACGCAGCTCCAATTGTGATCGAAGGCCGCCAGGGCAACCTCGTCCTTGTTCTCGAAGTTTCCGTAGATGCTGCCCTTGGTGAGGCCGGTGGCCTCGCACAGGTCGGACAAGGCGGTGCCGGCATATCCCTTGACGTTGAAGACTGGCGCCGTCTTCTCGATGATGAAACGGCGGGTCTGCTCGGCTTTGCCCATCGGGATAAAATATACCGAACGGTATTTAAACTGGCAAGTCATTTTTCCCGAAGCCTGGCAACCGCCCCGATCCTGCAGGAATCCATTGAATCCAATCGCCGGTTACGACCCTTTCCAAATATTACACCTTATGGTATAATGTTGTCCATGGATCAGCTGACGCATGTGCTGACGGCCCTTTCCCATCCGACCCGGCGGGCCATCATCGGCCAGTTGGCGAACGGCCCGGCCCGCTTCCTGGACGTCGCGAAGCCGTTCAACACCGCGTTGAACGCGGTGACCAAGCATCTCAAGCTGCTCGAAAGGGCCGGCCTCATCGAACGCAGGAAGCAGGGCCGGGAAGTCTTCATCTCGCTCCGGGGCGAGCCGCTGAAACTGGTATCGGGTTGGATGCACGAATACGAGCGGTTCTGGAACGGACGGCTCGATACGTTCGAAGACTATTTCAAGGACAAGAAGGACACGCAGAAGGCTTCTTCTATTGGCTTTTCGACATGACACCCCATTACGGCCGTTTCCTGGCGCTCAAACCATCGTCCCGGATCCAGCATACCTGGAAGTCCCCATATACCTTGGGACTCGAGTCCACTGTGACCGCGACCTTCAAGAAAAAAGTCCAAGGCACCCGGATGACCCTGGTGCATTCCGGCCTTCCCGACACGGAGGAAGGAAAGGCCCACATCGACGGCTGGGAGCACTACATGGATGCTTTTCCCGCGCAATTCGGCTCCCGCAACCGCAGGCAGAAGTGATCGCCTTGGGGACAATTGTCACCAGGGCGGCCGCGAATCAACCCCCGGCATCCGGGGATTGTCGCGATTTTCCAGGGTATGATCCGTGCCCTTATCAGATCGTTCCTCTTGCTGTTTCCCCTGTCCGGCCTGCAGGCCGCGACCTACTTCGCCGCCCCGTCCGGCGTGCCGGGCGCCTCCGGATCGACCCGGGCGGCCCCCGCCGTCGTCGCTGAAGCCCTGGCGAAGCTGAAGGCCGGCGATACCCTGCGGCTGGCTCCTGGGGTGTACCCGATTCCCTATGACAGCGCCGCGAAGAACACCATCGCCCTCGCCGCCAAAGGGAGCGCAACGGCCCCCATCGTCGTGATGGCGGAGAGCGACGGGCGCGCCGTATTCGACTTCTCGTATCCGCCGCTGGCCTGGACCCAGGACGGCTTCGGATTCCATCTCACCGGGGATTACTGGCACATCCGGGGCATATCCGTCACGCGCGCCGGATACCAGGGCGTGTACGTGACCGGGTCGCACAATACCTTGGCGAATTGCGCCTTCTTCGGGAACCGCAATTCCGGGATCGAGATCAACAAGGGCGGGGCCTATACCACCTTGATCGATTGCGACGCCTATCGCAATTACGATCCCAAGAAATCCGGCAGCATGGCCGACGGATTCGCGCCCAAGCAGACGCAAGGTCCGGGCAACCGCCTGATCCGCTGCCGGGCCTGGGAGAACTCCGACGACGGGTTCGACGCATTTGACAGCCCCGATTCCGTCATCTTCGAGCAATGCTGGGCCTTCCGGAACGGGGTGGACGTCTGGAACTACGGTGGATTCGCCGGCAACGGGAACGGCTTCAAGCTGGGAGGGAACAGCCGGGTCGCGCGCCACCGCATCGTGGGCAGCATCGCCTTCGATCACCCCGGGAAGGGATTCGATCAGAACAACAACAGCGGCGGCATCACCTTGCTCAATAATCTCGGCTACCGGAACGGCCGCAATTTCGGGCTGACCAATCCCGTGGACGCGGGCGAAGAGCATGTCCTCAGGAACAACATCAGCCTGGGAGGAAGCGCCGAAATCGGGCACGCCTCGGAGGCGAACAATTCCTGGAACCCGGGCTTTTCTGTATCCGCGGCGGATTTCCGAAGCCTGGACACAGCCCTGGCCACGCAGGCCAGGACTGCGGACGGCTCGTTGCCGGAATCGCCTTTGTTCCGGCTGAAGGCCGGCAGCGCCCTCATCGACGCGGGTATCCCGGCAGGCCTGCCGTTCCGCGGCCTCGCCCCGGACCTCGGTCCCTTCGAGTCCGAGGCCGCGACTACGGCGCTCGCAGGTTGCATTGGAGATTGCGCGAATCGCGGTCATGAGGCATCGCGATTCCCGAAGCCGGCAGGGAAAGGATTGCCGCTGCACGGCACGATCCGGATCGGGTTCTCCCGTTGGATGGTGCACCCGGTCGACCCCTCACGCGCTTATTCCGCTCTCGGCGAATCCGGAAATCGCACCGACCCCCGGTGAAGGCCTGGATGCCCCCTACTTCGCCACCCGGAAGACGGTCCCATCCGCATGCGACCCGTCCCCGACCCGGGCCTGGTACCGTCCCGGCGGCAACCGGATCCCCTGGAACCGCAGCATCCCACCCTGAACTGTCGTAGAGCCGGCATGAAGTATCCTGCCAGCCATGTCGGATACGGTCATCCGCAGCACCTGGGAGGCGCTCCAGGCCGGTGAATACAGCCGCAATTCCCCGGGAGACAGATAGTCGGCGGAAAGATCGGGGGAGCTCCCGAAGGCGGCGGGGCTTCCCGCTCTCGGGTCCGCCTTGCCGGTCACGCCGACTGGAACGGATTTGACGCTGTCGAAGAAGGCGAAGACGTCAGGCAGGACGAGAGGCACCATGCCGGCATGATCGGCGTTCACTTCCTTGTACTTCACCTTGAAGGACTTGCCGATCATCCAATCCCTGAGCACCCGGCTCCCCGCCAGGGACGGCGTCGCCCCGGTGCCCTCGGTCACGAAGATGGGCATGCGTTTGACCGTGTCCCAGGGATATCCGTTTTCCATCACGAAAGGACCGGACATGGGCGCCAGGGCCCGCCAATACGACGCATACTTCCCGCCGATGTACCACGTGCCGCCGCTGCCCATGGAATGGCCGGTCAGGAACATGGCCGTGCTGTCCACGGGGTATTCATTCAGCACCATTTCCAGGACGTTGAGGACGTCCTTCTCGCTGATGGAATTGGTGCGCTCGGATTCGTCGGTGCGGTTGGCCAGGAGCTTGTCGGCCTCGCCCTGCTGGCCGAACACCGCGGGCAGCCTCAGGAAGGTCCCGTAGGCGCCGTTATAGCCCAGGGGGGACACTAGGAGGAAGCCGCGCTCCTCGGCGAGGCGGACCATCTGCTTGTTGTTCTGATCCAGGTAGGAGCTTTCCGTGTTCCCGGCGCCATGCAGGAACATCACCAGGGGCAGCTTGGAAGTTCCGTTCCAGGTGGACGGAACGCAGACCCGGAAGGCGATGTCGACGGCGCCTGCCTCCTGGAAGCGATAGGTCCGCTTCTGATCTCCCTTGGCCCGCCATTGGGAGGAATTGGGATTGGCCAGGGTCTTGGCCAACTGCCGGGAGGCTGCCATCTGGGTTTGAGTGTCCAGGGTCGTCCCGAAGACGATGACCCGCGTGGCGCCGGTCTGGGCGGGAATGGGGCTGACCAAGGTGGTAAGTACGGCAATGGCCCCGGCCGTCAATCCGGAGGCGATGGTTTTCTGCATGGGGCAAATCTACCTCCGGAGGGGAACCTGCGGGATGGTGTTTTCATACCGGCCTGCCCGATGTACATTTGGGAACTACCCGAAAATCGACAATAGCCTCAGAAGTTGTTCGTAACCCGCAGGTGCACGAACCCGTCCCCTGGAGAACGGCCGGGATTCAGGGCATAGCTGACTCCGAAGGTCCATTCCCTGCCCCCAGCCTCCAGCCCCGCCCCGTACCCGAATACCCGCCGCCAATGGACGTCCCCGCCGATGCGGTTCACCAGCCCCGGCACCGCGAACAGGGCGGCGCGGCTGCCCGGCGCCAGCAGGAATTGAAGTTCCAGGTTGGCGTAGCCGTAGAGGTCGGTCAGGAACTCCTTCTCGCGATACCCCCGGATGGTGTTGGCGCCGCCCAGCTCGAACAGCTCGCCCCGGTTGGCGCGCGCCTCCAGGGGCCAATCCCCGCCTCCGATGAGCAGGGCATGGGCCACCCAGCGCCCGCGGTTGGCCCACAGTCCCGCCGAAGCGACGGCCTGGGCCAGGTAATAGGAGGAATCCTCCAGCTCGCGCCGCAGCCCGGTCACCTTGCCGTCCAGGAGGACGCCGCGCAGGGTGCCGGGAACCCGGTCCCGGGCGTCGTAGACCAGCCCGATGCCGGTGGACAGGGCCGAAGAGCGGATGCCGGCGGGAATGTCGCGGTTCTCCTGCGCGCCGAAATGCACCGAGTAGCGGGACCGGAAGCCCATGTCCTGGAACAGGGAGAAGTCGACGTTGCGTTCCTCGTAGACGGAATCCTGCAGGGCCAGGTCGAGGGCCAGCCGTCCTCCCAGGGGAGTGCCCAACAGCCACGGCTCCAGGTAGGCCAGGCGGATCTCCTTCTCCCCGGGCCCTTCCCCCGAGGACTTGGACTCGAAGGCGAAGTCCAGGTCCCGCGCCGTGCCCCGCATGTTGATGAGGTGGATGTCCAGGTAGCCGTCCAGCCCGCCGCCGTCCTCGGAATCGTAGCCCAGGATGCCGCCCAGGCGGTTGCCCTTGCGATCGGAAAGGGACAGGGAAGGATAGATGAGGTTGCGGCTGGAATCCCGGTACAGGGGGCCGGGAATCACGGCGTCGTAATAGCCGGTGCGGGACAGCCTGGCGGCCGCCAGCTCCCGCCGCGTCTCGCTGTACTCCTCGCCGAACCGGAGCAGGAGCAGCCGCTCCAGGGTGACCGGCCGGGTACGGCTCCCCGACTGCTTGGTTCCGCCGTACTTGTACCCGGGACCCGGAAGCAGGCCGATGCGCAGATCCACGGCGGGCGCCCCCTCCCGGATCGCGAAGTCGAGGCGCGCCTCGCCGAAGGGATGTCCGTGATCGAGGAGGTAGGCCTTCACCGCCGAGCCCAGGGCCCGCAGCCGATCCGCGGAAGCGGGCTGGCCGGCGTATTCGAGCACCCCCATGCGCTCGGCGGTGAAGCCCTTGGGACCGTCCACGGCGATGCTGCCCAGGAGGTGCAAGGGGCCCCGGTCCACGCCGCCGCGGCCGTCCGGCCGCGCCGCGAGGTAGCCTTCGGCCATGGCGCGGGCCAGCGCCGAGTCCCGCGGCGAAACCTTCGAGACAACGGAAGAGGCCATGCCGACCTTGGCTGTATCGGCAGCGGCCGAATCGGCGGCGGCGCTCCCGGCATCGGTCCGATCCGGCGCGGCCCGCCCCGGAAGCGCGGCCAGCGCGAGCAGCAACCACAGCAACCGGGCCGCGCGCATCAGAACACCGCCCGGGCTTCCGCGGTGAGCTTCTGGGAGGGGCTGGACGCCCCCGGCTCCAGGCGCACCACGTAGTCGAAATTGAGATGCATGTGCTCGCCCACCTGGAATTGCGAGTTGGCCTGCATGCGATGCGTGAGGCCGCGCAGGTAACCGTCGGTGGCGTAGTAATCGCCCTGCCCCATTCCCCAATAATAGATGAGGCCGTATTCCAGGAAGGCACGGCCGTTGAACAGGGAGGTCTTCTCCAGCTTGAGGGCGGGGCGCAGGCCCTGCAGGTCGATGCCCCCGGTCAGGGACGATCCGGTCACCGTCTCGTAGGCGGCGCGGCCCTCCAGGGAGAAGGAATACGGCAGCCTGCGCAGCAGCCGGGTGCCGTAGGACCAGGTCTCGCTTTCGGAGCCCCCGGCGGCGGAGGCCGTGAGGCCCTGGTGATCCTGGGACTCGTAGGCCTGCTCAAGGGAATATTCCCAGTCGTCCCAGAGACTCTGCCGCCAGTCGGCGCTCTCGAGCAGGCGCCGATCGCGGGAGGCGTAGATGCCGGCGGCCAGGGCGTAGCTCCGGTCCAGGCGCAGGTTGGCGGACTTGCGGCCTTCCGGCCCCTTCCAGCGCAGGGACGGGCTGTAGCGGCTGCGGCCGCTGCGCGCCTCCTCGATGGCGGCGTCGGTGAAGCGGGGGAGCAACGAGGCCGACCCGGACGTGTCCTGGTGATCGAAGGCCATGTCCAGCAACAGCTCCAGGTCCGCGAGCACGCCTTTCACCGCGAAGGGAAAGCGGCCCGGGACCAGCTCCAGGTTGGCGGTGAAGGACAGGTCCTGGTAGGGGCGCGATCCCAGGGTGGTGTCACGCTGGAGCCCGATCAGCACGAAGTTGCCGCCGGTCTCCACCTCGTGGTAGCCGCCGAGCGAGTCCTTGACGTAATCGCCCCGCCCCGCCGGGACCTCCTCGAAGTCCTCCACCAGGGGAAGCTCGGCGGTCTGGCTCACACGGTAGGTGGTCACGAGGCCGTAGCCGCGGCGGTGATCGGAGAGGTGGTTGTCCCATTCCACCTGGTGGAATTCCGACCTCGCGGCATCGGGCGCCCACCGGCCCAGGGGATCAAGCCGCCATTCCCTGTGATCGCGGAAGGAGTAGAAGGCGTCGGCGGTCCAGGGACCCAGGGCCAGCACCTCCAGCCGCTGCGAAAAGCCCCAGTCCCGCACCGAATCGCGCACCGCGGACAGGCGGCCGTCGAAGTTGCCGCGCCAGGAGAGGAAGGAGGCGCCGGTCGCGAAGACGAGATGCCCCAGCAGGGGCCGCGAGCCCAGCGACATCTCCGGCTCCTGCTTGATCGATTGCGCCAGGCGGCCGTCCGGCCGCAGGGTCAGCCATTCGTTCCGCACGTAGGCCGCGGAGGGGATGAGCCCGGAGGCTTCCAGCTGCGCCCGGGCGCGGCGAGCGAGAGCGCGGAAGGCATCCGAGCGC
>CBILQL010000044.1:0-14061 GCA_966238865.1 uncultured bacterium | reverse complement strand
GCAGCCGCCTGCTTGCCGAAGCTGCGGAACCGGTTTCCGCCGCCACCTTGGCGATCCGGGTGGGCCTGGCCCGGCAGAAGGTCAATTACCATCTGAACGCCCTGGAGGCGCACGGCCTGTTACAACTCGCGGAGAAACGCAAGTGGGGCGGCCTCACCGAACGGCTGCTGGTGGCCACCTCGGCCGCGTACGTCGTCTCGCCGGGCGCCTTGGGCCCCGTCGCCGTCGATCCGGACCGGCACGTCGATCGACTGTCCGCCGGCTATCTGATCGCCCTGGGGGCGCGCATCGTTCGCGAGGTGGGCGATCTCGTCCGCCGCGCCGCCGAAGCGGGCAAGCGCCTGGCGACCCTGGCCGTGGATACCGAGATACGGTTCCGGTCGCCGGCGGATCGGGCGGCCTTCAGCAGCGAGCTGGCCGTGGCCGTCGCGAACCTGGTTTCGAAATATCATGATCCTTCCGCCCCCGGCGGCCGCCCGCATCGGCTGGTCGTGGTGGCCCATCCCCTGCCCTAGTCATACCAATCCAAGGAGCAACCATGGCTTTGAAGAAAGAACCCTCCGGACGGCGTTACATCCAGGTCGAAGTCGAGGTCCCCGGCACTCCGGAGGAGGTCTGGCAAGCCATCGCCACGGGGCCGGGCATTTCGTCCTGGTTCGTGCCCACGAAGTTGGAGGAGCGCGACGGCAAGCCCGTCTCGGTGCAGATGGAGTTCGGGCCGGGCATGGTGATGGACGCCGCCGTGAAAGCCTGGGAGCCGCTGCGGAAATGGTCCGCCGAATCCCCGCCCTGGGGCCCCGGCGCGCCGCCCATCACGGGCGAGTGGAGCATCGAGGCGCGCAAGGGCGGCACCTGCGTCGTGCGCATCGTGCAAAGCCTGTTCGCCAGCACGGACGATTGGGACAACCAGCTGGAAGGCGCCGAATACGGCTGGCCCGGATTCCTGCGGGCCCTGAAGCTCTATCTCACGCACTTCCGCGGCCAAAGCTCCACGAACATGAAGTGGATGGCCCCCGCCGCGGGCACGGAAGCGGAGGCTTGGGAAACCCTGCTCGCGGCCGTGGGATTGCAAGGCGTGGGCGTGGGACAGCGTTGGACGGCGCCCGCGGGCGTCCCGGCGTTCGGCGGCGTGGTGGAATACCTCGCCCAAAGTCCGTACGACGCCTTGCTGCGGCTCGACCGGCCGGGGCCGGGCATAGCCGCATTGGGCGCCATGAACATGGGCGGCCCGAGCATGGTCGCGTTGGGCTTCTACCTGTACGGCGACACGGCGGAGGGAACCTCAGCCAGGGAGAAGCCGCTCTGGGATGCGTGGATCCAGGAGCGCTTCCCGATGCCGGCGGATCCTCACGGATAGGTTCTGCCTCTCAGGTCATAAACCCGGGAGCCGAACAACTTGCCGATCATGGCCTGCTTCCGCAAGGAGGAAGCGCGGTCCGCCCGCCTGACGGCCACGGGCGCCTGGACGCCTTCGGGCTGGAAGAACGGACCTTCATGGGCGGTTCCCGGCGCGGATCCGGAAACGACCACCGTGTGCCGCAAGGCATTCAATCCGGTGGAGTCCTCCCATAAGCCCGCATTGGCGAGGCGGATGGAATACTCCGGACGATTGTGCAGGCGCTGCATGGGATCGGGGAGGTTCAGGAAGGCCTGATATCTCCCGGCAGGCATGCCGGCCGGGATCCCGCCCATCACCTCCAAGGTGGCGCTGTCCCCGGGTCCCCAGCGCCGCGGATCGCCCGGAAGAGCCAGGACGTGTCGCGCCTTGGTCCTCTCCTCGCGCAGGACCAGTTCCAGGCCGCGGGCATTGAACGCCTTCCCCCACCCTTCGTTGGCCAGGGTCAGGGAGACCCGCAAGCCGCTCCCGGGACGGACGCTGTCCTGGATCGAGGAGCGGAGCAGCACGAAGCGGTATCCGAGACGGGACTGGATCTCCGGGAAACAGCCCTGCTGCTTCCAATCCCGGATGACGTCGGGGTGATAGCCGAGATTGAGCAGATCCCAGCGCATCCTGCGCAGGTCCTGGAGCATGGCCGAGCATTGCGCGTAAGTCCCCGGATTGCAGGTCTCGCCCTCCTGGGGCACGAAGCGGTTGTCGAGGCTGAGGAAGGTCTTCTCCGCCTCTACGGACTTGTCGGAATAGGTGCCGAAGTCGGTCTTGGATGCGCCCAGGCAATCGTTATGGGCCCCCACCCGCGCACGCGGGCTGCCGTCGTACGCCTCCTCCGGACCCAGGGGTTGATCGCTTCCCAGGGCGCCGCGCTTGTAGATGTTGCAGCGCACGGCCACCATGCGTTCCGGAGGCAGGACCGAGAGCAGCTTCAGCAGCACCGCTTTCCGATTCTTGTCGGTATCCAGGCCGTTCGCGGATCCATGCCATTCCCCCCAGGCGCCGATGAACCCGGCCTCGAGCAGGGCGACGACGTCGACGTCCGCGGTCAGGACGGGCGCCAATTGATCGATATGGGCGAGGATGCGGTCGAGAGGGGCGTCGGGCTCTTCGAGGCCGAAGTTGTAGGCGAAGCGGACGATGCACTTGAGCCCGGCCTCGCGGACCAGCCCGAGATCGCTTCCCACCTTCTGCAGGAAGGCTGCGGGCAGGGGCGAGTTCCGGTAGGCGTCGAGCCGGAAATAGGTGCGGATGACGCTGGCCTTGTGGACGCGGCGTATCTCCCGCAGGCTTTCGCGGGAAAAGTTCTCGGCGGGATAGTAGAAACCGCGTTCGGGATTGATGAAATCCTCGGTCGCCTTCACATAGGCCTGGGCGGTGGCCGAGGTCGCCGAAGCAGTTGAGGCAGCGGAGGCCGCCGCCGCTTCGCGCGGCCCCGGAGCGGCAGTGACGGCTAGGAGCGAAAGGAGCGCTGTCCGCGTGGGGAAACGCCCGGCCGGGATCGGAAACATGGCGAGGTCCCTGGAAAGGTGCTCGACCAGTGTATGCCGGAGACCTGGAAAGAATAAAGGGCGGCGCGCCGCCCTCCGGATCAAGTTCCTAAAAGAACTCCGGGAAGCTCAACCAGGAAGGCTCAAGCGGCAGGACAGGTGCTGATTGACCCGGGCGGGTTCAGAATTTCGCCTTCCCCCGGAAGCCGGCCTTTCCCGTCGCCGATTCGAAGACGTCTTCCGCCTGGATCAGGACAATCAACCCCTTGTCGGACTTCGCCAGGAATACCGTCCCGGAATCCAGCGGCAGCCTGCCATCGGCGACATCCGCGCCGCTGCTCCATAGCGAATCGATCTGGCTTTGCGTCCGGATCGAGGCGAAATCCGCGTTGGTCAAGCGCATCTCGGTCCGATTCGCGGGTTCCAACCCCTGCACGAAGTCGAACCCCGCAGTCGTCCAGACTCCATTCTTCGCCGCATACGGCGAATAGATGGCAGCCGAGATAATCGAGGTGGAGTAGGCGAAAACCAGGTCTATGTCCGCCGCGATTGCCATCGCCGGCGCGAGGGTATGGGCCCGGAAATCGTCCAGGTCGATGACGGCGCCAGAGGTGGCATTGGACTGGGCGCCCGCGACCAGCGAACGCTCGCTGACCATGCCGTCGCCCACCTCGAAAACGCTGCTGTCCGCCGACACCCTGCCGCCGGCGCGCGCCACCACCCTGAGGACATATTCCCCCCCGGCGACATCGCCCGCGGTTATGATTTCCAACCGGGCATCGGCGGCATAGTCCCATTGTTTCCTGCCGCCGGGAAGCGGCGACGAGGAAATGGTGAATCCGCCGCCTGTCGATACCTCCGTGTTACCGCGCCAGATTGAGACGTCCAGCGAGGTCAGGGCGACCCCCGAGCGGGCGAATCCCTGGACGGCGATGGTATCTCCGGCCAGGATAAAATCCGGGAAAACCAGGTTGGTGCGAAGGGGTGCCAGGGTGGCGACGGTAACCGGCTGCGAATGGACGGTGCTGATGTCGGCGTTCTCGTCCTGGGCCTTCACCCGGTAGATGAGATTCAGGTCGGCGGAATCGGAAACCCTGTGGGCCGAATCGACATAGGTCGTATCCCGGATCAAATCCGGGTTTATCCTTTGCGGATCGGCGGCCGAAGACGCGTTCCGGTACACCCAATACCCGTCGAGGTCGGAGACGCCTACGGGGCTCCAAGCCAGGCGGACCGCGCCGGAAACCGTATCATACCAGGCCCGGAGATTCTCGGGGGGCGGAGGCGGAAATGCCGGGTCCGGCTCCATGGATTTGGACCCCAGGACAGTCGCCTTGCCCGACTGCACCTGCACCGAGGTTTCCGAGACCTTCAGGAAGCCGTCCTTCCTGCACTCGAGCGGGAATGCGCCCTGGGGCACATTCGCAATCAGGAAACGCCCCGAGTCGTCGGTGGTCGCCAGGCAGGACGTACCGGGAATCGAGCAGAGGGTGCCGCCGTCCCCGGAGACGCTGGTGATTATCCTCCCCTCGATTCGGCCCGCGGCCCGGAGCGTATCCGTCGGGAGTTCCTTGACCGAACCATTGCCGGCATACTGAACCTCCCGAATCAGTACGACCAACGATCCCCTGTCGTAGTCGCCCTGCAGGTTGTAGGTTCCGGATGCCAGGTTTTCGAAAACGAAAGTTCCCGTGCTATCCGTCGTGGCGGTATCATCGGCGGCGGTCCTTTTCGCTGGAACCTGCGAACCTGCCGACACCGGGACCAGGACCGCGTGAACCGCAGCGCCCGCGACGGGTTTTCCGCTTGCGTCCACCAGGACGCCGAAAAGCCCCTGCGGCGTCCCGGTTTCCGGAGCATCAGTGCCTGGGGAGGATTCCAGGCAGGAATAAGATAAAGCGGAAGCGAGAATCAGCAATGCCGACCTGAATGCTTTTATTGCGCGTCCCATGGCGCCTCCGTGTCCGGGAATTCCGATTACCAGGTGCTGATCACTTTGTAGTTCGGGCTACAGGCATCAAATTCTAGCTTGTTTCAAGCCAAAGGAACAGGGAGGCGGGGACATGTCGATTCGGCGGATGGATAACGTTCTCATCGTGGTCGAGGATCTCGAGGCGGTGAAGGCATTCTTCCTCGAGCTGGGCCTCAAGTTCGAGGGCGAGGCTACGGTCGAAGGGCCTCAGGTCGGAAACCTGATCGGGCTCGAGGATGTCCGGGCCACCCTCGTGTCGTTGCGGACTCCTGATGGCGGCGTCGGCATCGAACTGGACAAGTTCCATACACCCGACCCGGTCCGGCACGGGCCGGTGGACCTGCCGGTGAATGCTTTGGGCATGCGCCGCATCATGTTCGCCGTCGACGGCATCGACGAAGTCGTTGCGCGCCTGTGCGCCCGTGGGGCGACGCTCATCGGCAGGATGCAGTACGGGGACGCCTACCGGCTGGCCTATATCCGCGGACCCGAAGGCATAATCGTGGGGCTGGCGGAGGAAATGGGGAAAGCCTGACGTCGTCAGGCGCCTCTTCTTGTATAGTCCATCACACTCCCGGATGTCGAATTTATACCAGGAAAAGGCAAATACCTCCTTGGCGCGTACCAACTTTTTAGGTGCAGTTGAGGTCGATGGCGAGGGTCGTGGCCGGGAACAGGATTCGATTTATCTTTGGTGCGCTTGTCAATCGATGGGGAGTATAAAGGGCCAACAATGAGCGTGAAAAAAAACTGCACTGATGATATCGATTGGTTTCCTGGCTACGGCAGGCCTCAAGCAAGCCGGTGCGCAGGACGCGGACGCGAACCTGATTCAAAACCCGGGCTTCGAAAACGGCCAGAATTGGTGGGGCTTCGATCAAAGCTTCGGGACCGCGACCGGAACCATCGCCTTCGACGACCCCATGTCGGTCCATGAAGGCGCAAAGGGAGCCAAGATCGTGGTCACCGCCGTCGACGGCGAGAATTGGCATATCCAACTGCAATGCCCGCCCCAATTCACGGCCGTCAAGGATGCCGAATATCTACTGACCTTCTGGGCCCGCACCAATACCATGGAGGGCAAGTCGATCCATGTCGCGATCCAGGACGGTGCCCCGGATTACACCTATCGGTCAGGGCAGGATTACAGCCTCGATACCACGTGGCAGAAAATCGAAAAGCCATGGGTGAGCGACGTGGAGGGACTGGAGGCGCTCCGCTTCAATATCTACGTCGGCAAGGACACGGGCACCTACTACTTCGATGAATTCTCGCTCACGGCCGCTTCGGCGCCCACCGGGCTGCGGGATGCGAAGCGTGCAAGCAGGATGCCGCTCAGGAACACCGTTTCCCTCCCCATGGTCGATGCCGCCGGACGTTCCGTGAAAATCGGCAAGAACCGTGGGCGCACGGGAATCGTCTACTCCCCCTGAGGCTCTTCGCCCTGCCTTTGCAGGCCCAGACACCGCAGCCTGGACAAAGCTCCGCCTGGGCCATGTCCAATGCGGCCTGGACGTTTTTCACGGATCCGCGCGCCGTATACTACAAGGGACGACGCGAAAAGGTGTACATGGGGGCCATCGACAGGCAGGGCAACGAACGGCGATCTACCAGCGACATACCGTGGACCGCTACATCTACATGCGGACCACGACCAATCCCGAGGACATCCGGACCTGGGGACCCGAGCGAACGCTGACCGGGCAGGAGAACACCACCTATGCCAACCCGATCCGCCCGGACCACGAGAACAACCGCCTGTATCTCTTCAACCGGGAAGTGGCCTGGCACCCCTCGGTGACTTCCGCATCCATCACGACGGGTTCCAGCGCCAACAACGTGCGCCCCATCCTCCCATGGGCCGCCAACGGCCAGCGCAATCCGCGGCGCATGCTGTTCTGGATGCACGGGGGATACGTGCATTACACCAATTACAGCACGGGCATCAAGTACCTGTTCCTGGATCCTCCGGTATCTGTGCACCGCCGGTCGGCCCATCGCCCTCCGCAGGGCGAAACCCCGGGGAGCGCCCCCGGATATACTCTCCTCGGGCGCTATGAGCCGTTTGGAAATCGATGCCTGTTCCGGTTTCCTTGAGGTCTATTTGGTGGTTTTTTTCTTCGCAACCTTGGTCTTGACCGTTGACCCGGCCTTCGTCTTGGCCTTCGCAGTCGCCTTGGCCTTGGCCGGGACGCCGCCGCCGGCCTTGCCCTTCGCCCGGGACAGGATTTCCTCGGCCTGGAACTTCGCCATGCGATCGATCAGTTTGACGGGCACGGGTTCCTCCAAGGGAAAATTTACGGCGCTTTTCGACTGCTTGTACTTGGACAGATCTTTCGCGAATTCCTTGAAAGCCGCGAAGGGAGGCGGGCTGGACAGGGAGAAGTGGCTGGAGTACATGGAATAGTAGAAGACCCAGCCACCCGCCAGGCGGAATGCCGGAATCTGGTAGCTGATCACCTCTTCGGCATCGGGCACGGCCTTGCGGATGGCCCCGCGGACCTGCTGCAGGATGGCCTGCTTGTCGGCCGGAAACGTCTTGATGTATTCGTCCGCGCTTTTGTAATCGGTCTTTGCCATGCCTCGAAATATAGCCTAATCTAAAATGAACATGCCAGGCGCATCCCCGCGCCGGGGCCCTGCCTATCCAGGAGAAGCAGAGGGTGGAGGGAAACCCGAGGCTTTGTCGGAAGACGTTCCCTGGCATGTCCGGCAGCTTTTGCGAACCGGTACAGGCTGTAATGCTGTTCCAGGATGCCGATAGTCACGAGACCTAAACCGGTGACCCCCATGGCCCATACCGTATACTCCAGCGGACCGGGATCGCTGCCAATGCGCTTACGGGAAGCAAGGCAACGCCCGTCCACATCATGGTGCGCGCGGTGCGGATTTGGGAATTTCCCCGCCGAATCAGCTCCCGGTACTCCGGGTCGACGTCCTCGGCGCGGATCGGGTGCGAGAGGGCCAGAACCACGGCGACCAGGAGTCCAAGACCTGATGAGATGTTCTTTGCTGTCAATTCCCCTCCGCGCAAGAAGCATCAGTATTTTAGACGGACGTGATACTGTATTTGTCTCCCAATATGCTCCCCCCTTCAAAATTCGCCGGATTTAGGGGTTTGAAAAAAGATCCGGGTGTTTGTCGATTTCGAATGGCCCCAATCGTCGTGTATCCAGAGACGAGGTCCGGCATGTCGCCGAAGGCCTCAACCGAAGGGAAATCCCATGAACGCCTCGAAAACCCCCGCCCAGCGCATCCACATCGAAACCACCGTGAAGGCCCCCCTGACCGAGGTCTGGCGCGCCTATTCCTCGCCGGCGGACATCATGAAGTGGAACAGCGCTTCGCCCGACTGGCATACCACCTCCTCCACGGTGGACCTCCGGGAAGGCGGCGCCTTCTCCTCGCGGATGGAGGCCAAGGACGGCAGCTTCGGCTTCGACTTCGCGGGCACCTACACCAAGGTGGTGGATCGCAAGCTGATCGAATACGCCTTCGGCGACCGCAATGCGCGCGTGGAGTTCTCGGAAGGCCCGGACGGCGTGACCGTGAAGGTGGGCTTCGACCCGGAGACGGAAAACCCCGTCGAGATGCAGCGCGCGGGCTGGCAGAGCATCCTGGACAGCTTCAAGCGGCACGTGGAAGGCGGGGCGGCATAGAGGAGATGCCGCTCGAAGCCGAAGGAGAGAGCCTGGTTCTCGAGACGGGCTCCCTCTTCACATCCACCGTGCGTCGAATTCCCGCAATTCCAAGACCCGACGATTCGCCAACTTCCTGATCAAGGCCTTGGGCAGCGGCTTGTCATAGGGGAAATGCACCGTCCCCTTTCCCGTCTTGTACCCCGACAACTCCTTCTCCAACGCCTTCATCACCGAGGGGGTGGGCATGAAATTGAGGTGCGTCCTGAAGGCCCCGAAGGCGAAGAGGATGCGCCCATCCTCGAACACCGGCACCTTCCATTTGATGGCTTCCGTCGCCCAGGGAGCCGCCCGCCTCAGGATGGCGTACAACTCCAGCAAGTGCTTACGGGACTCGGGAGGCGCCAGCGCGATGTATTCCGGAATGGTTGCCGGCTTGCTGTCTATCGGCTTCTTGAAGACCGCCTTATTGGCGGCTGGCTTCCTCGCTGCCGCCTTCGTCGAAGCCGCCTTCCTCTTTGTCGTCTTCCCGGCAGCCGCCTTGCGTCCCGGCATGATGCACCTCCGCTCCTCCGGAAATGTACTTCACGAAAGAATACCGTCACCGAATCGCAACGGTTTTGCGGAAGATTCTCACTCCATCCACTCGGAGTGGAAGAATTCGCAACCCGCCCGCTCCATTGGGAAGAGCTGCCCCGGTTCCACGGCGTATACGTACGGATCCCCACCGCCTCCGGTCGCGTTCATGGAGCCGACGTCCTTTCCCGCGGTGCAGCGTCCATCCCCATCCGTGTCGACGAACAGGACGAAAGGCTTGTTAAGGTTCTCGTAAGCGTTCCCCGGCATGCCGCCCCGCACAATCGGGCCTTCTCAAGCCGAGCCAGACGGTTTTCGCAGCCATACCCTGGAAAATAACCAGCGCCGCTTCCGGGGACGCGGCGCTGCCGGGCGCAGGAGGCCGAAAACCGTTCTCGCCTTTGAACGCCGTCGCTGGCCGCGATGCCTAGCGTCGCACCGCATCCCGGGACGGGGATCTTCCCAGGGCATCCCATCGGCCCTGCCACAGCCGACTCCAGGGAGCGGCCCGCGCTCTGGGGGCCGGCGGCAGGGGTCCCAGCGAGGACGGGAAGGTCTTCTGGTTGAGGAAGACGTAGGCGCCTTCGCGGCGGGCGGTGAGGATGTCCGGGGAGCCGTCGCCGTTCACATCGCCGACGGCGACCTGGGTGCCCACGCCGGCCGCGTCGTCGATGCGGTATGGGACGTAACGCGGAGGTTTCCCGGGGGGACGGGTGAGGCGGAACCAGTAGAGGACGGCGGGCGAGTCCACATCGGCCCCCAGGCCGTTCCCGTGGGCCCCCTTGCGCTTGCCGGTCACGATGTCCTCGAGCCCGTCCCCGTCCAGGTCGGCGAAGGCCAGGGCATGCAGCTGGGAGAAGGCCAGGCCGTAGGTCGCCCGCTCGGCGGCCGTGTTCATGATGAGGCGGGCCGCGAAGGATCCGCCCCCGCCCAGGTTCTCGTGCCAGGCCAGGCCCCAGCCATGGGCCTGGTGGCTGGTGATCACGTCGTTGTCGCCGTCCCCGTCCACGTCGTAGACGCGCATCTGCGCGCCGCCCAGGCTCTCGGAGGGGTTGGCCCGGCCCCCGAAGGTGGCGGCATGGTGGGTCCAGGGCGTGTCCGCGGGATCGGCCGGCTGTTCCCACCAGCCGTTGGAAAACAGGAGATCGGTGCGGCCGTCGCCGTTCACGTCGCCGGCGCCGATGCCGTGGTTGTAGGCGCCCCAGGACTGCTTCGCCGTCGCCGATCGGAAGGCCCATGGTCCCGAGGGCCGGGCCCAATCCGGCTGCACCCAGCCGCCGAATCCCTTGGAGTTGGCGATGATCTCGGGACGCCCGTCTCCGTCCACGTCGAGCAGGGCGGCGCTCTCGTTCTCGACCGCGGAATGGGCCACGTGCCCGGTCCAGAAGCCCTGGCCGCCCTTCGGATTCTCGTACCAGACGGCCTCGGCGCCGCCGGCCAGCCGGAAGGACAGGATGTCCGGCCAACCGTCCCCGTTGAAGTCGTGGAGGAAGACGGCGTAGCAGTCGGAGTCGCCGGAGACCGGGAACGGCGTGGAGCGGGGCTGGCGGAAGGCCCGCTTCTCGGCGAAGTCGGGACCGGGATACCAATAGGGCCCCGCGACGATGTCCTGGTCCCCGTCCCGGTCGAGATCGCCGAAGTTGATGCCCTCGGAATAGAATTGGGCGTTGAGGAGGACCTTGCGGAACGGCACCGGCCCCTCCTGCGCCGCAGCCAGGGACGGCAATGCGTAAACGGCCAATGCCAAGCCGATGACCGCCCGCCCCGCGCCTCCCCCGGCCTTGCTGGAATGTCCCATCGCCGTCCGAGAAAATACCCCCTTTCGGGAGAATCCGCAGGCGGTGCTGCGATTCCGCATGCGGTGCTACATTTGAGGAGATGCGATACATGATCATGCACAAGACGAATGCGCATTGGGAGGCGGGAGCGAAGCCGACGCCGGAGATCATCCAGCAGGTGGGCGGAATGATCGGCGAGCTGGTGAAAGCCGGCGTGCTGGTGGCCGGGGAGGGGCTCGGCCCCAGCTCCGAGGGCGCGCGGGTGCGCCTCGCGAAAGGGCAGGCCTCGGTTTCCCCGGGCCCGTTCGACGGCGAGGGCGCCCTGCCGTCGCGGGCCGCCCTGTTCCGGGCCGGGACCCTGGAGGCCGCCGCCGACATGTCCGCCCGCTTCGGTCGGGTCTTCGGGGACGTCGTCGTGGACGTGCGCCCGGTGAACGAGCCCTGGGACCTGGGGTTCGCCCCCAAGCCCGAAGGCCTGGCCACCCGGCGCTACATGGCCGTCGTGCACGCGGATCCCGCCAGCGAGTCCGGCGCCGCGCTCAGCACCGGGCAGCGTTCCGCGCTGAAGATCTTCTCCGAGGACCTGGGCCGCGCGGGAGCCTTCCTGGGCATCCATCACTTCGAACCGAGCGCGAAGGGCAAACGCCTCCGCCAGGGGTCCGGGGCGAAGGGCGCCCCGGGGGCGGCGGCGAAGCGGCTGATCCTCGACGGACCGTTCAGCGAGACCAAGGAGCTGATCGGCGGATTCGTCATCGTCGAGGCGGCCTCGATCGACGAAGCGCTGGGATGGGCGCAGAAATACCTGGACGCGGTGTTGACCGGCGAGGTGGACGTGCGCGGCCTGGTGGAGACGACCTGACCGCGTCGCGCTACGGGAGGACCGTGATCGTCTCCCGCAGGGTCTTGGCGCCCTCTCCGGAGATGGTGACGATGTGCATCCCGGGCGGCAAAGCCTTCAGGGGATGCCGCATCGTCCCGCCCTCTCCCCTGCCCCCGGCCCGCGCGATCACCCGGCCTGCCGGGGTTTGCACCGCCAACCGATAGTCCTTCCCGTCCGGCCATACGAAGGCGATCTCCCGCCGGGCCGCCGACCAGGCCGCTCCCCGCGCCCGCGGCGCGGAATGGCGCAGCACCGGGACTGCCGGGAATTTATCCGCTCCGTATACGCGGATGTTCGCCTCGTAGGCGGGCAGGTTGCCGGTGGCCACCGGCTGGGACGCGCCGGGCTCCAGGCCCGCATAGGACGGATCGTTGGCGGGATCCCAGGATCCGGCCTTGGCGTCATGGGGCAGCGACAGGCGGAACTGCACCTCCTTCGAATGCTGGGACTGGCCGCCGGGATAGATCTTGGCCCCGGTGAAGTCGATGACCACCACGTAGAGGCGCTTGGCGGCGTCGACGGGCAGGAGCACCGGGGGCCTGGCGCTGTTGTCCTGGTTGTAGCCCATGGTGAGGGTGAGGTCGTCCAGGTCGTACCCGGCCGCGAAAACCTCGCTCAGATCCACGTGGTAGTGGACGCTGAGCCGGTCCCCCAGGCGCGCGGGCCAGGCGGACTTGTTCAGCAGGCGGGCGGAGATTTCGGTGAAGTTGGTCCCCGAGGCGTTGACCTTGGCGGTCACCTCGAACTCCGCGTCCCGCTTCTCCTTGGGCGGGAAGTCGGCCAGGGGGGTCCCGCCGAATTCCTGGTACATGCGCGCCATGACCCCGGTGAAGGCGGCGTTGTAGTCGGTGGCCACCTCGTTCATCACGTAGTCCTGGCGGCTGTCCGTGTATTTGTCATCCTTGCCGGGGCCGCCCACCAGGGCTCCGTAGAGGATGTGGCGGCTCTCCTCGGGCACGGTCATGTTGTCGGCCCAGGAGCCGTGGGCGCTGCGATGATGGGGCTTGGTGGGCGGGTTGATCCCGAAGCCCACCACGAAGCTCCGGTTGCCGGGGTTCTCGCCCAAGGCGTAATTCGCCTGGCGGACGGCGAAATCGTGGTAGCGTTTCTTCTTCGTCGCGTCGGCCAGCTTGTCCGAGTAGATGAAGGCCAGCAGGGAGGTGTTCATGGCATAGCGCAGGGATCCCCATTGGTCCAGCCAGGCCAGCCCGCCCGGGGTATAGGTCACCTTCTGCCCGTCCACGCCCACGGTCCAGAAATCCAGCCACCGCTCCGCGTCCGCGGCATAGGCGGCCTTGCCGGTGAGCTGGGCCGCCAGCACGTAGCAGCCGTAGGACTTGTCGTCCCAGGCATGGGTCCACCGGAACGATTTGATCGTCTTCTGGGGCTCGGTGCTCAGCAGGGCGTAGCCGGCCTCGGCCTTGTCGAGGTATGCCTTGTCCTGGGTGGCCTTGTACAGCCACAGGGCGCCCCATACCAGCTCGTCCTGGAAGCCGCTCCAGGAGTTGTAGAAGGCCTGGGCCCCGGGGATGGCGTCCGAATATTTCCCCCGGTACTTGTCCGCGAAGGCGTAGAGGGTCTTGGCATGGGAGAGCAGCTTGTCGGCATAGGCGGCGTCGGTGGCCTTGAAGACCATGGAGATGGCCGCCAGGGCGGCGGCGGTCTCCCCCGCCAGGTCCGATCCCGGCTTGGCCGCGTCCACCCGGGCGGCGGGCCGCGCCATCTGCATCACCTCGGCGGAACCCCACCAGGCATGGTCCTTGTCGCCGTCGCCGACCTGGCCGTAGAGGACCTCGGGCTCCGGATGGCATTTCAAGAAATAGTCGGCCACCCAGCGCAGGTTGTTCAGCAGGTGGGCCGTCTGGCCGCTCTTCTGGTACGCCTCGGCGTATTCCAGCGCGCCCCAGGCCAGCAAGGTGGCGCTGCCGGCCATGGGGAAGTTGAACTTCACGTGGTCCCCGGCATCGTACCATCCGCCGGTCAGGTCCAATCCGGCATCCTTGCCGTCCTCGAGCGCGGAGGGGCCCTTCCAGTCTAGACGGTTCCAGGCCGGCACCGGACCCGAGCGCTGGGCTTCGTAGAACAGGATGGATTTCTGCAGGGCCTCCGCGTAGTTGAACGCGGCGTGTGCGGACATGGCGCCGGCCGCCAGGACGGCGGCGGCCAGGAAACCTGCCGGGAACGTCTTTTCCCTCTTCGGGAACGATTCGTTAGTCATCTCGATAGAGTATAGGCGCAGGACCCGCACCGACGGTTCATTCGCGAACGGGAGCTCGATTCCCGATTTGAGAAAATTCAGCGTTTTTGAAAGGCCATTGCTGCCGGACGAATCCTTTT
>CBILQL010000043.1:0-14068 GCA_966238865.1 uncultured bacterium | reverse complement strand
GGGGCTACGGGCCTTTCGTGAAATTATCCCAGCGCAGGGCGCCGGAGCGTACGGCCTCGGCCAGGGCCGGAGCCTTTTCCAGAATGGCATCGGCCTGCTGCGTACCGGCGGCGGAAAGCGCCAGCGCGGCAGCCCGCTGCTCCGCCGGAGCGCCGCCCGCCAGGGCTTCCGCCAGCGCCTCCAGGGCGCGAGGGCCTGCATGCGGGCCGACGCAGCGCCATAGCTGCGGGTCATAGGGCCTGCCGGCGGCCTTGCGTTCCGAGGCGTGATCCGCAAGCATGGCGGACAGATCGGGATTGCAGCGGGCGTCGAGGCCGAGGATCTCCTCCAGGGGCGATCCGACGAACAGGGCCTTGGCCACCATCTGGTTCCAGGCTACCGCGTCGAAATGCGCCGCGGGGTAGGGGTTGCGGAGGGCCACGGCCTCGAACTGGAGCTTGACGTTGCTGCGCGCGCCTTCCCTGGCCCGCAGGAGATGCGCCTCAGGGCAGGGGAGCAGGGGGAGGGCCTTGAGCAGGGCCACGGCCTCGCCCACGTCGGCGGTCTCATAGATCTGATCCATGAGGCGCGCGGACTCCCGATCCGCGGGAAGGGACAGCAGCAGGACCGCGCGTGCGGCCTGATCGCAGGACCAGTCCGCGGGGTCCCAGCCGGGTATGGACTTTTCCGACTCAGCGAGCAGCGCGGCATCGGGCCGGAGCGGTTCCTTTCCGGCCCGGCGCAATGCGGCCGAGAAGGCTGTGAATACGGCGCGGCTCCCGGAAGCCGTGCCGATCCGGCCGGCGGTTTCCGTGAGCCACGGGAAGGCATCCGGGGACATGCGGGCTTTCAATGCGGCGAGCAGCCAATCCAGGGCGGTCATATAGGTCCCATGTTAGCGTCGCGCACCGGGTTTGGCGCCGGCCGCTTGTTGGCATTTTGGCAAAGGGTCCGGATCCCCCGGTCCGCCCGTCACGCGGGCATGCCAGCTTGTCAGGGGAGACGTGGTATTTTGGCACGGCCAAGGGGAAACGGGCATGCTACCCGGTCCGCCAGCGCCCCGGACGATGCGCCATCCGGCGGGAACGGCCCGCCGGAAGCGGGCCGGCCGGGGACCGGGGCCGCCTGGAGCGCTTTTTGCTCAGCGCTGTTCCAGTTGGTCCTGCGTTCCGGACGGGACGCTTGCCGTGGAGGGGAGGGAATTTGAGCCTGGGATCCGCCGAAGGGAGGGCCGGGAAACCTGCGGGGCGCCCGGCGCGGGGAAGGCCGATGCGCGCCTTCCTGATGGCCGGGATGCTGGCAATCTTTTTCGGCGCGCCGCGCGCCGCCGGAGCCGCATCTGTCGCGGGGGCCGCGCCCACGGAGGCGGAAGCCCTGGGCCTGATGAAGCAGTCCGATTGCCTCGCCTGCCACCAGACCGACGCCAAGGCGGTGGGCCCCTCCTTCCGCGACATCGCGAAACGCTACGGCGACGCGGACCTGCCGATGCTGGTGGCCAAGATCGTCAGCGGCGGAGCCGGCAGCTGGGGGCAAATCCCCATGGCGCCGCATCCGGGAGCCGACGAGGCCGGGCTCCGCAAAATGGTGGCCTGGATATTGTCCCTGGACGGGGGACAGGGCGCGGCGGAGGGCCTCGCAGCCCGCGCGCAGCCCGTGCCCGGGACCGCTCCCGGCGAGGAGCCGGCCTACCGGGCCTTCCCGGTGATCGGCAGCCGCGTGGCCATCTGGATCGTGGCCCAGCTCCACCTGATGTTCGCCGCCTTCGTGCTGGCGGTGCCTATGTTCGCCGTGCTCATCGAATATATCGGCTACAAGACGGGCGACAAGCGCTACGATCACCTCGCCCACGAATTCACCAAGCTGCTCTCCACCTCCTTCTCCTTCACGGCGTCCTTGGGGGCCCTGCTCACCTTCCTCCTGCTCTATCTCTATCCCAAGTTCACCGCCTACCTGGCCTCGATATTCGGCTGGTCCTTCCTTCCCTACGTGGCCCTGTTCTTCCTGGAGGCGATCTTCCTCTACAGCTATTACTACGGCTGGGGGAAGTTCCATCCACGGGTGCACCTCCTGCTGGGGCTCGGGCTCAACCTGGTGGGCACATCCATCATCTTCATCGCCGACGCCTGGCTCACCTTCATGAATTCGCCCAACGGCGTCACCGAATCGGGCGCGCTGGTGAGCCGCTGGGACGCGGTGAACAACTTCACGTGGATGCCCATCAACATCCACCGGCTCATCGCCAACGTGGCCTTCGGGGGATCCATCGCCGCCGCCTACGGCGCCTTCAAATTCCTCGGGGCCAGGACCGAGGAGGAGAAGGCCCACTACGACTGGATGGGCTACGTGGGCAACTTCATCGCCATCAGCGCGCTCCTGCCGTTGCCCTTCGCCGGCTACTGGCTGGGCAAGGAGATCTATGCCTATTCCCAGAACATGGGCATGACCCTGATGGGCGGGGCGTTCTCCTGGCTCTTCATCATCCAGGCCGTGCTCATCGGCGCCCTCTTCCTGGCCGCCAACTACTATCTGTGGCTGGGCATGGGGCGCATCGAGGGGGCCGAGCGTTTCCGCAAGTTCATCAAGTACCTGCTGGCGTCCATCACGGTCTGCTTCCTGGTCTGGGCCACCCCGCACTCCCTGGTGGCCACGGTGGAGGAGGCCCGCAAGATGGGCGGCTCCCACCATCCCGCCCTGGGAGTCCTCGGTGTGATGTCCGCCAAGAACACGGCGGTGAACATCCTGATCCTCACCACCTATGTGAGCTTCCTGCTCTACCGCCGCGGCAACAAGCGCGCCACCGTGTCCTGGGCCCGGAAGGGCGACATGGCCCAGTTCCTGATCTTCGCGGGCACGGCCTTGTTCGTCCTCTTCCTCGGCGTGCTCGGCTATTTCGTGGAAGCCAAGGTCCGGATCCGCCTGTCGGTGCCCCAGGTGCTGTCGGTGCTCGGCGCCATGGCGGGAGTCACCGCCCTAGACGTGCTGATGTTCCGCAAGGCCGAGACCACCGGCGCCATCCGCTGGGGGAAGATGCCCGAGCGGGCCCAGTACGCGCTCTTCCTCATCGCCATCACCTTCACCTGGCTCATGGGCCTCATGGGCTACGTGCGCTCCGGGATCCGGCAGCACTGGCACGTCTACGGCGTGATGCGCGACCAGAGCCCCGACGCCTTCACCCCGACCCTGGGTTTCGCCGCCAAGGTGGTCTCGGTCACCGTCCTCATCTTCTTCACCTTCATCTCCCTCATCTTCTGGCTGAGCAGCCTGCAGGGCCGGAAGCCTTGGACGCCCAAGGGCGGGCGTACGGAGGAGGAAGCCGGATCCGGGGGGGAGGGGCGGGTGGCCGCCGCGATCGGGGAATCCCAATGAAGAACGTCCTCAAGATCATCCTGTTCACCTTGCTGGTCACCGCATTCTACGGGTACGTGGGGCAGATGGTCCCCCAGAAGGAGGTGCATCCGCCCAAGGACCTGGTGGTGGGGCCGGAGATGACGACCGAAGAGCTGGTCCTGGCCGGCAAACAGATCGCGGAAGGCAAGGGAACCTGCATGGGATGCCATACCATCGGCTCGCAGGAGAAGGGGCGGTTCCCGGACCTCGGCGGCATCGGCTCCAGGGCCGCGACGCGCAGGCCGGGCCTCACCGCCGTGGATTACCTGGCCGAGTCCCTCTACGAACCCAACGCCTTCATCGTGGACGGGTACAGCCCGGGCATGCCTCCCATCGGCAAGCCGCCCATCGGTCTTTCGGACGCGGAGATGCTGGCCGTCATCGCCTATCTCCAAAGCCTGGGGGGCGAACCCACCGTCACCGGGACCACCCGGCTCAAGTATGCTTCCTCGAGCCCGGCAACCTCCGGCCAGCCCGCGGCACAACCGGCGGTGCAGCCGGCGGAACTACCGTCGGAAAAACCGGCGGCCGCACCGGCTCCCGGGGCGACCTCTCCCGCCGAGGCCGCCGCCTCGCCGGCTCCCGGGGCGGACGCTGCCGGACCCGCCGCCGCGAGCGCAGCAGCTGCTCCGGCAGGCAAGGCCAAGGGCGCTGCGAAGCCCAGGAAAGCCGCGGCTGCCAAGGGAGGAAGGAAGAAATGAATCTCTGGGTGCTGCTCCCGATACTCGGGGGGCTCTTCCTGATCCGGTTCCTCAAGCCCAACATCGTCCTCTGGATGATCGCCTGGTGGGCCGCCTGCCTGGCCATCCTGAAATACGGAGTACAGCCGCCCATGCCTTCCTCCATCGTCGGCATGTACATGGCCATCGTCACCGTGGCCCTGCTCCTGTACCTCTCCGCCGACTCCGGGAGGCTGGCCTCGGCGGGAGGGGCGTTGAAGCTATTCTTCACCGAACGCCGCTACGCGGTTCCACTGTATTCCCTGGTGGTATTGGTCCCGGCGGCGGCGGGCTACAATACCTGGCGCGATGCGAGCCGCGAGGTCGAAGCCCCGGCCTCGGGACGCACCATCCATCCCGCCCCGCCGTCCTCGATCAATTTCAAGGGGAAGGAGATCGACCTGGTGCGCGGCGTCAACCCCTTCCGAGAATTGGAGACCAAGGATCCCGCGGCCTTCGCGGCCCACCTGGCCGAAGGGCGCAGGGTGTACTATCAGAACTGCGTCTATTGCCATGGCGACAACATGGAAGGGGACGGCATCTATGCCCACGGCTTCGATCCCCTGCCGGCCAATTTCCAGGACCCGACCACCATCGCCATGCTGCAGGAATCCTTCCTGTTCTGGCGCATCGCCAAGGGCGGTCCGGGCCTTCCGGAAGAATCCACTCCCTGGGCCTCGAGCATGCCGGCCTGGGAGAAATTCCTGTCTGAGGAGGAGATCTGGAACGTCATCCTCTTCCTCTACAAGTTCACCGGGCAGAAGCCCAGGGCCGCGGAGCACCACGAATGATCCGGGAAAGCGCCTTCCACTTCGTCTTCGCTGCCGCGCTGGCCGCAGGCACCGGCGCCGCATACGCCCTCCCCGCCGATCCGGGCAGCGAGGCGCAGAGGGCCGCGGGCAAGGCCATCTACATGGAGAAATGCTCCCAGTGCCACGGGGAGGGAGGCGACGGCAAGGGAGTCGGAGCGGAATTCTTCCTGCCCCTGCCGCGGGATTTCACCTCCGGCGCGTACAAGATCCGCACCACCGGCAGCGGCGAACTGCCCACGGACGCCGATCTCAAGTCCATCATCAAGCGCGGCATGCCGCATACGGGAATGCCGGCCTGGCCCAAGTTCAGCGACGGAGAGCTGGCCTCCCTGGCCTATTTCATCAAGACGTTCAATCCGGACTTCACCGACAGCGCCAACCTTACGGCTCCCATCGCGTCGGTGAAGGCCCCGGCCTTCAGCGCCGAAAGCGCCCGGCGCGGCCGCGCCGTGTTCGAGGAGAACAAGTGCATGGACTGCCATGGCCGCCTGGGGCGCGGCGACGGGGAATCGGCGCCCACTTTGGACGACGACTGGGGCCAGCGCATACGCCCCGCCGATCTAACCAAGCGCTGGACCTTCCGCGGCGGCCCCGCGCGCGAAGACATCTACCGCACCTTCATGACCGGCCTCAACGGCACTCCCATGCCCTCCTATGCCAACTCCATCGAGAAGGAGGAGGATCGCTGGGCCCTGGTGGATTACGTCTACTCCCTGTCCGCGGCGGACAAGGCCCCGTATGCCGCCGTGGTGGTGGCCGAAAGCTCGTCCGTCCCGCTGGATCTGGACAAGGGCCGCGGACTCTTCCGAGACGCCAAGCCCGCCCTCTTCCCGGTGGTCGGGCAGGTCATCGAGGGGAAGCGCGCTTTTTTCCCCGCCGCCGATGCGGTGGAGGTGAGCGCGGTGTACGATTCGGCCTCGGTGGCTTTCCTGCTGACCTGGCACGACATGAGCGCGGACACGGCGGGAGCCAATACCCCCAAGGACGGCGCGGGGCCGGCCGCGAGCGGCGGGGACGGAAACGCCGGAAGCTCCGGCGGCAGGGACGCGGAAGCGGAAAGCGGCGGTCCGCGCTTCTCCGATGCCGTCGCCCTCCAATTGCCCATGCGGCCGCTGGACGGCGCCGCCAAACCCTATTTCCTCTTCGGCGACTCGCGGCATCCCGCCGAGATCTGGTTCCAGGACCTCGCCAAGGAGTCCGGAGAGCGGTTCATCGGCAAAGGGAACGGCAACCTGGCAGCCGACGGCGCCTTCAAAACCCGATCCGGCTATGCGGACGGTGAATGGTGGGTGGTCTTCCAGCGCCCGCGCCGGGACGAAAAACGCCTGGCCCTGGAGCCGGGGGCCTTCGTGCCCGTCGCCTTCTCGGTATGGGACGGCTTCCGCTCCGAGACCGGCAGCAGCCGCGGCGTCACCTCCTGGTACAACCTCTACCTGAAGCCGGCCGCGACGGGGAGCCCGCTGACTCCGGCGTCCAAGACCGCCGCCGGCATCCTCCTCTTCGAGGTGCTGGCCGTCTGGTACCTGCGCAAGCGCATGCGCGCCGAATCCTGACCCGCCACATCCAATCGCCGGCATTCGCCTTCCAGTCCCTGCCGGGTCCGGAAGGCGTTCGCAAATCACCCAAATCCATCCTGCGGGGTAGCCTGCATGGAACGTAAGGGCCGCTTGAAAAAAAGGCGCGCCCGGAGGCTGACGCATTGGCAAAGGAAACGCGCCGGCTTTGTCGAAAAGGCAGAGCGGAGCCGCGATCGCAGGGATGGGAAGGGTGCGTATCCTCTACGACCGTTGTTTTATAGGGTTCCCGGGTGTGGTATGGAATTTGCTTGTCATTGCCCCAGGAGTAGAGACGAAATGGTTGCGAATCCTTCCCGCCAATATGACATGGAATTCCGGGAGTGCGGCCCGGGTGCGCGCCGTTATTCATTACGGTCGGGCGCAAGGCCCGGGAAGGAGAGGGTCCAGGTGAGGACACCACGCATTCAAGCCAGGAGCATCGCGGCCGCCATCCTCTGCGCAGCGGGGCTCCACCTGCCCGCGGCCGGGCAGGCCGCGGCCCAGGCGCCGGCGGAAGGATTCGGGCCTTCGGCGGTTCGCGGGCAAATCGTCTACCAGAGGGCCTGCGCCGCCTGCCACGGCGAGGGCGGCGATGCCAGGGCCCCGGCGGCGCAATACCTCGAGCCCCGTCCGCGGGACTTCACCTCCGGCACCTACAAGTTCCGCAGCACTCCCAACGGCGAGCTGCCCACGGATGCGGACCTGCTCCGCGTCGTGGAGAACGGCATCCCGGGAACCCAGATGCCGGCCTGGAAGAAGGTGCTCACCGCCAAGGAGCGGGCGGACGTGGTCGCCTATATCAAGACCTTCTCGGAGGACTTCGCGGCCGGCGCGCCGGCCCCGATCGAAATCCCGCCGGCCCCGGAGTCGACGCCCGCGGCGGTGATGGAAGGCCGCCTGGTGTACATGCTGATGGAATGCTGGGCCTGCCACGGCGGCAAAGGCCGCGGCAACGGGAAATCCGGCAAGACGCTCGAAGACGCTTGGGGCCGCAGGATACGCCCCTGGGATCTCGCCTCGTCCCGCTACAAGGCCGGCAACGATCCGCAGTCGCTGTACCGCACCTTCACCACCGGCCTCAACGGGACGCCCATGCCGGCCTATGCCCTGGACGGGTTCCTGATCCCCGGCGACACGCGGGTGGATCCGGCGAAGTACGCCGAGGCCTACAAGCCCGGCGAGATCGAGCAGCTCCGGGAATGGCTGGCGGGACAGCCCGGCGAGGCGGCCCTCCAGAGGATGACCGAGGACCAGAAGCGGGAGCTGGGCGAGCGCAGGAAATGGGCCCTGGTGCATTACATCCGCTCCCTGGTCCGCAAGCCCGGCTTCTTCGGCCGGCTCTTCGTGCAGGACACGGAGGTGACGGAATGAGCGGGGCCGCAATCCAATCAACCGACAAGGGGATGCTGATGAGGGTGGCGAATGGATGGATCCGGCGGCTCCTGCCGGCGGCGGCGGGGGCCGCCCTGCTGGCCGGGTGCCAGAAAGCCGGGGACGGAATCGGACTGGACGTCGCGGGGAAGCCGCTGTCGTTCTGCGAGATGTATCCGGAGGACGCCGCCTGCGTCGTCGTCAATCCATGCACCGTCGATCCTACGGGCCCGGGATGCCAGGTGGATACCTGCCTGGGACCTGCGCCGGCCCCCGGCTGTTCCGTGGATGTCTGCGCCACCAACCCGGCCGACCCGAGCTGCCCGCAGAAGGTCCGGTTTTCGGAGGTGTATCCCATCTTCGCGGCCAATTACTGCCTGCAATGCCACGCGAATCCGGGAACGGGCTACGCCATGACCGGCCTCCTGCTGACGGCCGACAGCGCCTACGCCAACCTGGTCAACGTCAAGTCCTACTACCAGTCCCAGAATTCCAGCTACGTGCGGGTCAAGCCGGGGTACCCCGACAGCTCGATCCTGTTCCTCAAAATTTCCATGAACGTCCCGAAGCTCCCGAGCGGGTACAACATGGGAACCTACATGCCGCAGAACAGGCCGAAGATCGACCCTACGCTGCTGGAAACCATCAGGAAATGGATCCTGGACGGAGCCTTGCCATGACGCGGATTGAACGATACGGAACGACGGCGCGGTTCCGGGCGCTTTCCCGGATGACTTCCAGGATGTTCTGCCGGATGATCGCGGCGGCGGCCCTCCTCTGCGGAACTGTCTCTGCGGAGCCCTACATCGCCGTGCGCACGGGATTCAAGTGCAGCCAATGCCACGTGAACCGGGTCGGCGGGGGCATGCGCACCGACTACGGCTCGGTCTACTCCCAGTACAAGCTGCTGGTAGGATCCCCCGCCAAGGACAGCCTGCCCCTGAGCTTCGATCCGAAGCTGAACGGGGCGGTCACCATCGGTTCAAATTTCCGGGTGGAGCAGGTCCGGACGCAGGAATACTCCTCCGGCGCCGTGACGTCGAAGTCCGCGGACCAGACCGTCATCCGGGAAGGCAACCTGTACGTGAACATCGAGCTGATCAAGGGCTTCCTTTCGGCCTACATCGACGAGACCGTGGCGCCGGTGGCCGCGAATCGCGAGGCGTTCGCGACGGTGAGCCTCCCCGGAAACGCGTACTTCAAGTTCGGGAACATGCTCCTGCCCTTCGGCTTCCGCCTGATGGACGACGAAGCCTTCATACGGTCCCTCTACAATTACAGCACGACGGGCCTCGGCTACGAGGTGGGCATCGAGCCCGGACCCCTGTCCCTGGTCGTGAACCTCGGGCCGGAGAACCTCTCCGGCGTCGGTTCCGTGGTGCTGAACGGCATGCCCGTCCTGCGGACGGTGCGCCTGGGCGCGACCTATGGGACGCCGGTCCGCAAGAAGGCCCGGGAGGGGAACAACACCTACGGGGTGTTCGGCGGCTTCTCCATGGGCATGTTCACCGTCCTCGGGGAGCGGGACTGGACGAAGCGGCAGTCCCTGGCCGATACCTCGAGCGAGATCGCCGATTACGTGGAAGTGGACGTGCTCCCGGTACGCGGCCTCAATTTCAAGTTCGTCTACGAATACCTGTGGCCCGACCGGGACGTGCCGCTTGCAAACAACGGCCGGAGGCGGCTCATCTACGGGGTCGAACCCTTCCTGACGCAGTTCCTGCAGGTCGGCCTGTATTACCGCCAGAACGACTGGATACCCCAGAACGCCGCCGGCAACCAGGACCAGATCGTGGGAAGGCTGCATGTCTTCTTCTGATCCCGCGGCCGGATGCCATCAACCCCAATGGAGGAAACCATGAGATTCGAACGCACCCTCTATATCGCCCTGATCAGCGCCGCCGCCCTCGGGCTGGCGCCCGAGACGCCGGCCCAATACCAGGAGGCGCCCGTGGCCAACGGCGGCTCCATCAGCGGCGTCGTCAAGGCCAAGGGCAAGCCCCCCGCCGACGAGATCCGGACTGTCAAGAAGAACGCCGAGCAATGCGGCGCCAAGATGGCGGCCCAGAAATACGTGGTGGGCCCCTCGGGGGGGCTCCAGTTCGCCGTGGCCATGATCGAGGGCATCAAGTCGGGCAAGAAGAACCCGCCGGCCGGCGAGCTCATCTACGACAATTCGGCCTGCAAGTTCACGCCCCATGTTATGGTGGCCCCCACCGGGGCCGTCCTCAAGGTGCGCAACAGCGACGACATGCTGCACAACTCGCATTTCTTCCTGGTGGAAGGCGGGAAGAAGAAGAACCTGATCAACCTCGCCCTGCCCAAGCAGGGTCAGGTCCTGGAGAACAACAAGATCCTCCGCAAGGAGGGGTTGATCTCGGTGGAGTGCGACGCGCACGACTTCATGCAGGGGTACATCTGGTCGCTTCCGCATCCCTACGGCGAGGTCACCGGGTCCGATGGATCCTTCCGTCTCGCCGACGTGCCTGCCGGCGACTATACCCTGAAGATCTGGCATGAGGCCCTGGGCGAGAAGACGGTCTCCGTCACGGTGAAGGCCGGCCAGGACGCCAAGGTGACGGTGGAGCTCTGAACCGGCGCGGCCGGCCGCCGGCCGGCCGCGGAAGGGAGGCGGGATGCCGAAGCGAGAGGCCGGGATACCCGAAATGCCGTGGAGCATCGCCGGGAGCGGGGAGGAGTTCATTCCCTACCTTGTGGCGGTCAACCTCACCCGGCGCTGCAACCTGGCCTGCGCCCATTGCTACCTGGACGCGGGGCGCAGGGCCACGCCCGGCGAGGGGGAGCTGACCCGGGACGAGCTGGCCGGGCTGTTCGGCGAGATCGGGGAGCGGGCGCCGGGCACCATCCTGGTCCTCACGGGCGGAGAACCCCTGATGCACCCGGACCTGGAATCCCTGGTCGCCGCCGGAGTCGCGGCGAGGCTGCGGGTGGTGCTGGGGACCAACGGCGTGCTGCTCCGGGAGCCGGTTGCCAGGCGGCTCAAGGACGCGGGCCTGGAAGGGATGGGCATCAGCCTCGATTCCGCCGGACCGACCCACCATGACGCCTTCCGGGGCGTTCCCGGAGCCTTCGCGAAGACCTGCGCCGCCATCCGCATCTGCCGCGAGGCCGGAATCCACGTGCAGGTCCATTTCACCGTGACGCGCCGCAACCGCGGCGAGCTGGCCGCCGTGGTGGAGCTGGCCCGGGAGCTGGGCGCGGGAATCATCAACTTCTTCTTCCTCATCTGCGTGGGCCGCGGCGACGGCCGCATGGACCTGTCCGCCGCCGAATACGAAGCCGCCCTGCGGGAGATCGCGGCCCTGCAGAAGACTTCCAAGGGCATCCTGGTGCAGACCCGTTGCACGCCCCATTTCAAGCGGGTGCTCTACCAGATGGACCCGGAAAGCCCGTACACCCGGGCCGTGGGCTACGACGGCGGCGGCTGCCCGGCCGCCACCCATTATTGCCGCGTCACCCCGGAAGGCGACGTGACGCCCTGCCCGTACATGGAGATCAAGGCCGGCAACATCCGCGACGGGGGCTTCTGGAAGATCTGGGACGAGGCGCGCCTGCTGAAGTCCATGCGCAATCCGTCCCTGCTCAAGGGGCGCTGCGGCAGCTGCGAGTTCAAGGCCCTGTGCGGCGGCTGCCGGGCCAAGGCCCTGGCGGCGGGGGACCTGATGGGCGAGGACCCGAGCTGCGAATGGCAGCCCCAGGGCGGCCCGGAGATCCGGGTCGCTAGACCTCTGCCGGAACCGGCGCTGTCAGCCGCCTGTGAACCGGGGGACACGGCACCGCGGAGCGCCGAACCGCTCCCGGATGCGCAGGCCGCCGTGGGCCCGGAGGCCCGGGTCTCCTGGACCCCTGAAGCCCTGGAAAGATTGTCCAAGGTGCCGCTGTTCCTCCGGCACGTGATTCGCGGGAAGCTGGAGGCGAGGGCCCGGGCGGAGGGCGGCGCTGTGACGGCGGAGCTGATGGCCCGCCACCGCCGCGAGCGGGAGCAGGAGTTGGGCCTGAAATTCAAATGAGGGAATGACGATGCAGGAGAATGCGCAGAGGAAGACGGAAGCGGGCGAGGCCTTCCCGCCGGCGGTGCGGATCGAGGACGGACGCGCCAAGGTCCGGACCGAGGACGGCGATTTGGACCTCCCCGTCCAGGCCCTTCCGGAGAAGTTCGTGGAGTGGATCGAGCAGGGCCGGCGCGCCATGTACGGGAAGATCCTCGGGCAGGGCAGCCCGGGTTTCTTCGCCTCCCATCTTCCCATGGTCGCCACCTGGAACAAGGGCGCCAGCTTCCCGTTCAATTGCTCGAACAAGGGCGTGGGCTTCCTGCCCAAGCGGGAGTACCTGGCGGAATACGTCGAACTCTTCAGGAACACCCTGGAGAGGACCCGCGGAAGGCCCTGGCAGGAGAGCCTCAGGGAGAGGGTGGAAGCCGTGTCCCGCTTCTATTTCGATCGGGAGAAGGTCGACTACCGGGCCTTGAGCACCCTCGAAATCTTCGAGAAGGGGACCTACCGCAACCTCTCCCGCACCCCTTTGGCGGCGGTGCATTACACCGGCAACGGCCCCGATTACATCAGCTTCCAGGTGAATTGCGCCGTGGAGATCATCAAGCCGGACGATCCCCGCCACGAGTTCGTCCACCTGGCGCGGGTGATGTTCGAATACGACAGCTTCCACATCAGCCAGACCAATTTCCCATACGCCTATGTCCTGTGGATTTCCGAGGTCCTCGACAAGACCCCTTTCCGCGTCCCGCAGGACGGCAAGGTAGTGGCCCTGCCAGGCCGGGGAGGGATGGCCTGGGACCCCGAGGCCATGGAATCGGTGAACCGGGCCCCAGGGATGATCCGTCAATTCATCACCGATTCCATCGAGAAGTACGCCCGGGAGCGGGGCTTCGATCGGGTCACCATGGCGCTGGCCCGGGAGGCCCGGGAGGTGCTCGAGCGCACCCCGGCCCGGCCGCGGGAACCGGCCGCGGAGACTGCTTCCGCCGCCGCCTCTCCCTCAGGAGCTGCACATTCGGCTGCTGCGCCCTCAGGTGCTGGGCACGAGACTGCTGCGTCCGCGGCCCCCGTGCCCTCGGCCATTGCCCCCGCGGCCCCTGCTCCCTCGGCTCCCGCGCCTTCAGCCGCTGCGTCTACGGCCCCCGCACCTGCGGCAACCCCGGCGCCTGCGTCCGCATCCGGCAAGGATTCGGAATCCGCGTCGCGGCCGTATGCCAGCATCTACGTCGGACTCGACAGCTCCAAGCCTTCGGACGAGGCCATGGCCCTGGCCCTCGATTTCGGCAAGGCGTTCGAGGCGGGGATGTTCGGCTCCCATGTCTATGCCGCCAAGATGCACGACAACCGCTTCCGCGCCATGGAGGGCGGCCTCCCGGAGCAGTTCCAGGTCGAGAAGGAGCTCAACCGCCAGCGCAAGATCCACGACACGCTCATCACCAAGGGCCTGGAGCTGATCACGGACTCCTACCTGGACGTCATGGCCCGCGAATGCGCCCGGGAAGGCCTCCGCTTCACCGCCGTCTCCCTGGAAGGCAAGAACTGGAAGGCCATGGCCGAGGACATCGACGCGCACGGGCACGACCTGGTTGTCCTCGGCGCGCACGGGGTGGGGAGGGTGGCCAGCTCCCAGCTCGGCACGGTGGCGGAGCGGCTGCTGCGCCGCGTCCGGCGCGACGTCCTCCTGGTGAAGACGCCGCGGGAGAAGAACCTCTCGGACACCATCGTGGTCTGCCTGGACGGCAGCACGCGGAGCTGGGGGGGCCTGCAGCGCGCCCTCCAGCTGGGCAAGGCCTTCGGAAAGCGGGTGCTGGCGGTCTCGGCTTTCGACCCCTACTTCCATTATGCCATGTTCAAGAGCCTCAACCGCACGCTCTCCGACAAGGCGCGCAAGGTCTTCAAGTTCGAGGAGCAGGAAAAGCTGCACGAGGACATCATCGATTCCGGGCTGGCCAAGATCTACCAGTCCTACCTCAACATCGCGGCGAGGCTGGCCGGGGAGCAGGGCGTGGCGATCGAGACCCGCCTCCTGGACGGCAAGCCCTTCGAGAAGATCCTCCAGCTCGTGCGCAAGTCCCCTCCCTGGCTGCTCGTCCTGGGGCGCATCGGCTTCCACAGCGACGAGGACATGGACATCGGGGGGAACACCGAGAACCTCGCCCGCCTCGCCGGCTGCAACCTCCTGGTGTGCGACGCCAAGGCCCGCCCGCCGGCGGAGTTCCAGGCCGAGG